>NZ_JALLGV010000012.1:0-78731 GCF_023077655.1 Halorientalis brevis
GCGACGCCGTGCGTGCGCGAACCTGGTACGGTGAATTTCGAGAACTCGTTTTGATGTGTGCGGTTTACAACATCACGCAGGCAGTGAAACAGTAAAATCACGCTACGTCTGGCGATTCACCACGGCCGGAAATTGGAAAAAGTGGGGTTAGAACTGATTTATGAATCAGGAGGCATTCATCAAGTCGATTTTTGGAAGGAGTTGGACATTTCCGCACGAAAGGGGTCACGCATTGTTGAATTCCTTGTTGACAGAGGGTATATCGATCGCAGTGAAACCAATCTTGATGGAGACAAAACCTATTATTTGACACCTATCGAAGAGGCGAAGAACCTTCCGAGCATTTTGCGGCGGATTCTTGAGAGTTACCCTGGATCGGAGCAGGACGATCGTGGTCCTGAAAACAGAGGTTATAGGACGAGTGACTTTCCTGACATTCAGGATCTAATCGGTAACCGAACAGAACCTGCTGTGGAGGCTGCCTTGGGTAACCAGAGTGGTAATTACAATATCAACCCAACATTCGGCCAGGGCGCCATCTCTGATATACCCTATATACCGATCGAACGAACCGACGAGACTACGACGACTCAATCTGGCATTTATGTCGTTTATCTGTTCGATCCGGATAAAAAGCGGCTCTACCTCACTCTGAATCAAGGATCCGCCGAGGCAATGAGAACATCGAGTCGAAGTGGAGTCGGCCCGACCGCTGCTACTATTCTCGAACGTCATGCCGAGCGTTACCGCGAGATAATCGACGTTCCCAACGGGTTCACAGCGAAACAGGCTGAACTCTCATCGGAGCTTAACCGATCCGAAGTATACAACAGTGGGACCGTCTTTGTGAAAGAATACAGTCCCGATGATTTGAGTAGTACCGGGGCCGTAGTCGGAGATCTCGTTACAGCTGTTGAGACTTACGACCACTTTCTCGATACACTCTATGCAACACCCGAGTTCGATATCGGTAGCAAAGGAGTGTGGACTATCTCCCCGGAAGGTGGAGAATATTGGCCAACTTGGGTAGAGAACGAATTCGCCTCTATCGGCTGGTCAGTTGATGATATTCCAGAATCCCCCGATAGCCCCACAGGCGATCGAACACAGGATTCTGAACGTCAAATATATAACTTCCAACACGAAATCGAGACAGGAGACATCATTGTCGCCGGATCTCGAGTAAATTCGATCGATGTCCCATATGGCATCGGTCGAGTGACTGCCTCTTTCGACGAGTTCCCGGATGTCAAAGGTGTGGAAACACACGACGACATCGCAGCTAATGTCGATTCCAGAGAGTTCGAGCACTCTCAGTTCATCGGGGTCGACTGGGTAACCGTGGGTACCGTCGATCCGGATGGTGGGGTGTCGGTGAATTGTCTCAAGCCCGATAAGGAACTGTTTCATCAATGGACCGTACACGAGTTCGAACCAAGCCTGGATCATTTCATCGGGGCCCTGAGCCGTCGGATGGAGGTTGCTGATATCGCTTATGATGTTGAAGATACAATAAACGATTTTGTAGAGACGCTCGAAGTCGAACGCGTCGACGATAAATACGGGAATGGAAAAGAGATACCCGAAGAAGACGGGGTCGAAGACGACGGTGTTGATATTTTTGATGAATGGCAGGCTGAACGATCCTCGGTTATCGAAACCAGCGACGATGACATCGAATTACCGGAGCTCGTGTTCACTCAGGATCAAAAGACACGGCTCCTGAATCGGATTCAGTCTGCCCTCGAAAACGGAAAACACGTGATACTTACTGGCCCGCCGGGAACTGGAAAGACCAAATTGGCCAGGGAGGTCGCTCGCCACTACGTCGATGAGAATCACGAAATGGTTACGGCATCTGCCGATTGGTCGACCTTCGATACCATTGGTGGTTATCGACCCGAGACCGATCGAAGTCTCGAATTCCATCCCGGGGTGTTTCTTGATCGTTTCATGACCGATGAAGAGGGAACACCGGCGAATGAGTGGCTGATTATCGACGAACTCAACCGTGCCGATATCGACAAAGCGTTCGGCGCGCTCTTTTCGGCACTTACTGGGGAGACTATCAGGCTTCCCTTCGATGGGAAGAACGAGAGGCCAGTAACGCTCGTCGGTGACCCCACCGACACTGAAGTCTCGTCATTGGACTCTAACCACTACTTCATTCCACCGGATTGGCGACTCCTAGCGACGATGAACACCTATGACAAGACCTCACTGTACCAAATGAGCTATGCGTTCATGCGGCGCTTCGCTTTCATCCCTGTGTCGGTTCCCACTGCGGAAGACATCGAAGAAGACCTTATCCAGGAGTACGCCAAGGCTTGGTTCGGTACGACTGTCCCGGAGGAAACGGCGAATATCACCGCCGAGCTCTGGAGGACCATCAACGAGGTTCGAACCATCGGCCCTGCGATCGTCCGGGATATCCTGGCCGAGGTTCGTGGTGGCGATTCCACGGACTACACAGATGCTCTTATTATGTTCGTCATGCCGCAACTTGAGGGGCTCCCGAAGACGAAACAGCGGGATTTCCCGGAGAAGGTCGGATCGGTGAACGAAGACGACATCGATGTCGTCGATACAGGTCAACTGAAACAGTTCGCTCGAGACTACTTCGAAGTCGAATTCAGCGACGAGAATGGGAGTTGACGCCGCCGAGCCGGGGCAAGACGATCTACGAACCCCGGCCGAGGAACTTGTCAGAGAAATTGCCTCCTCGTTTAGTGTCTACCTCGGACGGGGTATCCAGCTGGACTCCATTCTCGAAAACGTCGATCCCACACTCAATATCGAGAATATAGACGAATTACTGGATATCCACTTCCTCTTATCGGGAGAGAAGTTGTCTCCTCAGGCCGAACAGCGACCACCGCGGTTGGAGGTTGACGTCCCGGTGACCTTGGATTACGGTGTGATGGATTTCATATCGTTACTTCGACGGCGGCTCCGCCGACTTTACACCACTACGAAACGCGAGACGCAGCAGTTCGAGGGTCAACTCCGAGGTCGGATCAATTGGCAGGAAACGATCAAGGCACGCTACCGAGAAGGCAATCCAGACTCGCTCACCTTCGCCTGCGAACTCACGGAAGAAACAGTAACGACGCCCGAGAACCTCGTTCTCTGGGAGTTATTGACGACCATCCACGACGCTCACAGCCGAGCAAGCGACATTGTTGACCAGGACGAAGCCACTTGGTTCGATCTCTGGCTGGACGATTCGATGCTCCAGAACCACCTCGAAGCCGGACTCAGCGACGTCTATCTGAGCTCCCTCAAGGACGCCGACGTGACAGTCAGCGACCGCATGATCAGAGCGGTCAGCGAATCTCGGAGTCCACTGTACCGTGAAGCGGCAGATCTCCTCAACTGGTATCGCAGACTCAAACGCCACGATATCGACGACAGTGAAGCGAAATCGCTGCTGGGACGTCAACTCTTCTATCCCGATCCCAAACGCGAGGACTACGACGAGGTCCCTACCCTCTTCGAACTGTATTGGGTCTTCAGATTGCTGGAGGCGTACGACAACCCCCGACTCCGGCTGATCACCGGGCCGACCGACCTGGTCGCTGCCTGGCGAGAGTCCGAGACACAGTACGAACTCTATCACAACTGGACTGGCGGTAATATGCTCACGTTCAAACCTCCTGTCTTCGACCGTGAGGACCTTGCGGAGTCCAAAGATGAGGACCGTTATCTCCGTCGATTGGATCACCTCCTGAACACGCAAGCGAGGTCCACCGAGGCTGTTTTCGGTCACCAGCGGCCAACCAGCCCGGACGAACGCCGCCCCGATTTCGTGCTATTGAGACGAGACGTCGACACTGACGAGATCGAGCGCATCGCAATTGGCGAGGTTAAGTATACCAGACTGCAGTCGACCGCCGCCGACGGTCTGGAGGAGCTGCTGGAGTACATGATCTACGCCCGGAAAGAGAAGAACGGATCAGAAACCCGGTACTTCACCACCGGCCCGGATCACTTCGCGACGCCGGCCGTGCAAGGATTTCTGTGTATCGATCAGGTTCCCCATTCTGCCGTTGGGGATCCGTCTGTCGATATACTGGAGTTCGGAGACAGAGTTTCACGCCCCTTCTAAAATGGGACTGGCCAGAGGCTGGATAGGTTGAAAATTGTTGAATTTGCAACGGATTTTTGTTATAACTCTCCACCGAAGTTGTACTCCGAGTATTCAAGCAGAATGCGGTAGTCACGGGTTGTTTTCTCCTCAGTATGGCCGTCTGTGATCTTGTATTCCAGCCGGAGCGCGGTTGCCTTCTCGGCGCCATCATCTACGGAAGTAGATACAACCTGATCGACTCGATTGGGTTCTATACCGATTCCCATCGAATAATTTGAACTGGATGATGCCGGTTTCTTTGAGCCTGGTGTTCAACCCGACGGACTTTCTCTCGGTGAATCTTTTTCGTAGTACGAGGGACTGTGCTGAGTTCACGCTCTATAGTCAGCACGCTCGAAATAAGTTACCCATCTCCTGTCATCACAACTCTCGTGTCTTCTCCTACAACTGAGTACTCGTGAATTGGAAGAGCCAAATAGCCAGTTCCGATTCTCAGGACAGTCAAAAGAACCGTCTGGGCTGATCATCGAGTGTCCAAACGATGATCGCACCACGCTGGTGAACCTCGTGTTGGAGATCGGAAAACTGTGCTACCGTGTCGACACTGATTGGGTGGTCCGTCCAGTGAGTGACATCCGCTGCGAACTTCTCCGCAATCTCCGAACTCTGGATTTCAGAACCCGCACCATCGACAGGCCGATAGTACAGCCCAAGATATATCTTACGTGCGCGGATATCTGACTCGGCAAGTTTGCTAACATCGTGAATAAATGAACGAGGGCTGTGGTCCTGAAATGGGTTAAACACCTTGCTGAATCCTCGTGTCGATGGATTCCCGTTTGCTTTCTGGAAGCGGAGCAGTTTGGCCTCACAGTATTCTGTCGTACTCCCCCGTTCGATACGCAAATCAGCTGACTGTCCACCAGGATAGCTCACTGCACCAGAATCAGACTTTGCTGTGGCAACTGTTCCGTCAAAGAGTTCCCGGGCACGGACTGCGTTCACGAGCGCATCGACCTGATCGTCCTCGTCGTGTGGGCCGATACCTTCACCGTAGGTGCGGTTCTCCCCGATTTCCGTATCAACCTCGTGGATGACATCCGTGAACGTCGCCGCGAGCTCTCCGGTGAGACTGCGTGCATCGGTCATTACCGAGTCATGTCAGAGAGGTCTCTTAGTGATGGTGACGGGACGAGATCTCCCACACTGAAATCGGTCAATGGGAGGAACCGCTGTGGAGGTCCCGGCCACACCGATAGACGCTGACTGAAGTACGGCAGTACAGTGATTACGTCAGCACACCAATCACATTATATGCCACTGAGCATCGACGACTTTGAGGCCGGGGATCTCCCGGAGGGGCCAAGCGTCCCAGAGCAGGTCATTACGCACCTGTACACACATCGAGATCAGGCATTCACCCGATCCGAGATTACGAGTGCGATCGGCGAGGATTCGAATACTGTCGGGACAGCGCTATCACGGCTCAAGTCCCGTGACCTGATTCGACACAAGGGGGAGTACTGGGCGATCACCGAAGACCTCGACCGAGTGAGTGCCGCCTACGAGCCCCACCAGACACTCGAACGGCTGGACGAGAAAGATAAGGATATCGACGTCGATGCATGGGAGAAGGCCGCTCCGGATTCTCCGCACCCGAGCGAACGCGACGACGATAGCTGAATATGAACCTCAGCCGATGTTCCCGACTACAACAGAGTAAAATAACCCAAAGGATACAAAGTATGCCGGGTCACTTCAGAAATAGATTGAACCGCTAGCATAGCTGGTGACCCGAGGAGTGCTGGCAATGATCCTTGTTAGCTTTGTATTGTATGTTTCTGATGTCAAATAAAACCACTCTATATCTTTTGTTGAAGTTGTCGATTCTCCTGAGAAGAGGATGTGAGAAACGTCTAAAGGTAAGCCACTCTTATCAAAGGCTATGGTAGATGTGACAATTAATGAGGTGGAGTTGAGTAAGAATCGACGAGATGAATATTCATTATTCATCTCTCACTCTTGGGATTACGAGGATGACTATGAACGGCTAGTTGACCTTCTAGAAGAAAAGAACTACTTTCAATTCCGCAACTATAGCGTGCCTCAGGAAGAGGAGATTGATGCTAGTTCCAACGCCGAGTTACGGCAACACCTGAGAGAAAAACAGATTGGTCCTAGCTCTGTCGTCCTCGTTCTAGCGGGGATGTACTCTGAGCACAGTTACTGGATTAAGAAGGAAATGCAAATCGCAGAAGACTTAGGTAAGTCTATTGTTGGCGTCAAACCCTGGGGTCAGGAAAGAACTCCAGAAGAAGTCAAGGATGCGGCGGATACGATGGTCGGGTGGAACGGCGGTTCGATAGTTGACGCAATCAGAACCAACGCTCCTTAGCGAAATCAGAGATTGATTACTGTATATGGATCCAAATAGAGGACGTGATCCGTGGCGAGATGGGCCATCACCGAACAGAAAAGGAGATCTGAATCTGCGGGAACTTCGCAGCTTAGATCAGAAAGACCTGACGTGGAAGGAGGGCCTTGCGATACTGGCTGCAACCTACGTTGGTGGTAAAGCAATTGGGTCTATCTTCGGCTCTGAAGAGAATGAAAACTCTCCATCAAGACTGGCCCGTGCTGCTCAGAAGCTGGACGATAAGCAGTACAATGTATTCATCTCTCATTCTTGGAGGTATGATGATGACTATCAGGGCATCGTGAATCTGTTAAGCAACATCCCTTCGCTCGACTGGCAAAACCACTCTGTACCAGAGGAGAAAGAGCTGGAAACCGTAACTAATGAAGAACTAGAAAATGGCCTTAGAAATCGGATGAGAAATGCATCTGTGGTCATTACTTCTGCAGGAATGTACGGCTCAGAGGCCTACAGTACGTGGATCCCTAGAGAGCACGAGATTGCAGAGGAACTCGGCAAACCCATAGTAGCTGTAAAGCCAGAGGGTCAAAAAAACATCCCGGGCTATATCGAGGAATCAGCCGACGAGACCGTCGGATGGACCAGAGCTTCGGTAGCTCAAGCACTTGGTGAATATGCCTGAAGAAAGCCCGGAGGATTCCCCAGAGTCAGAACCTGAAAACCCTGAAGCGACGGAGCACGACTTTTTTCATGAAGATCTCGATGATGAGGAGAAGAACCGACTTGTTGATCAGTATATCCACTATTCAGAGGTAGCGATAGAGACGAGTAGTCAGCGGATTCAAACTAATCGTACCTTCGGCATCATCCTCACTACGCTCTTGGCAGGTCTGTTCGGCCTCAGTCAGGCTACTCTTGGAATCAATTTGGCAGCGTCTATTCTGTTCGCATCCGCAATCGGAGCAATCACCTGCCACTACTGGTACGGTAGTATTCAGTCATATAGACGGCTGAACAACGCGAGGTACACGATCCTAAATAAGATCGAGGAAGAACTTCCTGCACCGGTGTTTAGTGATGAGTGGAAATACTTGAAAAAGAAAAAGCCCGACCCAGAAATGATAGATCCGCGAGATTCAGATAGTGAAAACCACCGCTCACACACTATCGTGGAAAGAAGATATATTCGACTGCTTCAAATCGGCTATGTACTTGTGGGAAGTTATGCTCTCGTATTCGTTCTTCTCGAGATGTATCGCGGCGCGTGGAATCCAATTTCTCAGCTAATTACAATTGTTCTTCCTACCGGCTCGTATACTAGTTCTACTGCGGGGAATGTTTCCCTAATTCTATCACCGCTTGCGACAATCGTCATTTGGGAGATTTATCGCTACATGGATAGCGATGAGGGTTGGAGCATTTCGACGAAACTGAAGAACATTCGAAGCTAATTCTAGTTCGATTCAGACTTGGTCAGTGGGTCGGCGGTGGTGCGTGGGAGGTGTTTTCTGTATGTTTTTTGATTATTGGTCCCCTGCCAGTTTTGATGCGCACGTGATTCAAATCCGGGGTTTATGACTCTAACCTATCCAGTAGATTTTGGCGAATCGCAGGACAGCAGGACCCCTGTTCAATAATCGAATGAAATCAAGCACGCGACCGACGGCTCGTTTATAAACGATATACGATAGTCTTGCGAATAGGCACCGCAGGATTTGATCATACATTTGAATGGCTCAAAGTCAGTCGTCTGTATCCCTCTAAACCGCAGTGCAAACTGAAATTATCTAGTGTCCATCATCTAAATGATGAGCCCGTTAAAACACTTCCTAAGCATATTCATTCAGCTGAGAAACCATTGTAGAATTACAGCCAACTGGCCTTTTTAACCGTGGGGACCTACTTCTTCAATCGTCGAACGAGAATATAATAGCTGGACTTTTATCCATAGGATATCATTCTCGTTTGATGGATGTACTTAGAGAAATATCGAACGCGGCGTAACCGCTTTCTCGCGATTAATATTGGTGCGATTCTAGTTGGGGCCGTGGTAATTGGAACTATGTCTGTGTTTTTTCCAAGTCAAAGCACAATTGGGCTAAATATAGGATTACCAATAATTGCTGCTGGCGCAGTCCGAATGTTTGATTATAAGTTATTCAAGTTAGGTGAGCAGAAAGAACTCGTAGATGATCTAGTTCAAGAATGGGGTATCTTGGACATACAGGGGGGCAGGGGAAGAGCTGAGAAGGAACAATACGAAGAGCTCATGCTCAGATGCAATGACAAGTTGCATATCCAGGCGATCTCGTTATCGAGATTTCAGAATGACTTAGGCGATGTACTTGATCGCCTCGGGAACCAAAATGTTGAGATTCGTCTTCTCTTATTAGACCCTGAATCACAAATTTGCGACTGGTATGGTGATGCGGATACAGAAAGGGGAGACCTTGAATCCACTATCAGAGATTCCACTAACCGATTTCTTGAGCGTGAAATCGATTCGCTGGAAGTCCGATATTATGAGGGATTACCAACGAATTATTTTAGGGTCGATTCTGAGGCTTTCGTAGGCCCATATTTCATGAGTGAACCGAGTCGAAAGACTCTGACCTTCTTAGGGAGAACAGATGGAGACTTAGTAAACAGTTACACTAAGAACTTTGACGCACTATGGGAAGATAGTCGAGTACCTGACCCCGCTGAGTGAGCCATGAAAAACAGATTTGACTATCCTGATGATTTAGAGCCTTTCCATGTCGATGATGAGCTACTTGAAAAAATACGGGATAGTGATTCTAAGGTTGACGAAATTGAAGGATACCAGGGTAATCCTATCACTGGTGTTGGTGATGTCTATACACCTGAACCAATAGTTGAATTTATTTTGGATTCTGTTGGATATACCGCCGATAATAAAATAGAACATCAAAAAATTGCTGATCTATCGTGTGGGACTGGTTCCTTTGTTAGGGCTATCACTGAAAGACTTCGTGATCGGATGATTCGGATCGGATATGACCCCGAAACATCAGAAGGTGCCGAACAAATCATCTCCACAGTGAAAAATAACATATATGCATATGACATAAATTCGCTCGCTGTCTGGCGAACCGCTCAGCATATCTTGAGTGTGTTGGATAGTGAGATCGTAGCAGCGGATAAGTCCAATCCGGTTTCATCACTTCCGATATTCCACGCCAATTCATTAAAACGAGACACAGAGATATCATATTCAAAATTTGATGTTATTGTTGGAAACCCACCATATATAAAAAATAGAGATATATCTGACAAAGATGACAAGATATATAGAGAGCAGTACGACTCTGCTACCGGTAAATATGACACATATCTTCTCTTCTTTGAAAGAGGAACTGAACTACTGGATGTTGATGGGAATTTGGGATTCGTCACACCTGATCGATTCCATCACACCGACTACGGCGAAAAACTCAGAGAAATACTTCTCAACAGGACATACCTCAATTCAATAATCAAAATCGAAGACAATCCGTTCCCAGTCGTTAATGCGTACCCATCAATTACTATTTTACGAAGGCAAGACAATTCCTTTCCAAATTATCAAAGAGAGAATGAGTTTTGGTATTGTGAATGCGATACGGCTAGTTTAGGAGAATTATCGGAGACATTGAACTGCGATTCTGGCTCTATGCCAAACCTCTGTACTAAGATTAATCAGAATGCTCTCAGTACTGACGGCTGGTTGTTTACCTCGCCTGAAATCAAGAAACTCCAAACTAAGCTACGAAACAGGAACCCTGTAATAAAAAACACCAATATAAGAATTAAAACTGGAATTGCTACTGGTGCGGATGATATCTACATACTGAGTGAGAATGACGCACAAAGAATGTCTGCTAAGGTTGTTTATCCGCTGATCAAGGGAGAAGATGTTAAGAAGGGGAAAATTAGCGAGGATAGATACATTATAAACCCGTATGATGAAAATGGGGCTCCCATGGATTTGGATAATTATCCAGAGGTCAAGAAATATCTCGAATATCATAGACCTGCTCTCGAAGAAAGATACTGTGTTAGAGAGCAGGGAAAAATATGGTATGAGACGCATGACACTATCCAGACCGATCTGGAGACTTCGAAGAGAATCGTTACACCGGACTTGACTTCTACATCTAGGTTCGCTGTGACAGAACGAAAGATATCGCACAATACTTGTTACTCATTTTTCTCTGAAGAGGAACTCGACGCCTTGGCAGCCGCCCTCAATAGCAGTGTGTTCGAATTTCTTCTAAAATCCTCGTTACCAGAGATGGATTCTGGCTTTTGGCGACAGATGAAAAGGGATCTTGTGGATTTGCCAGTTCCGTTACCATCGCAGCTCGGTCCAAAAATCGAAAATCGACTTGGACAACATTATCGAAAGCACGAGTGGGATGAGATTGATTCTTTGATTTATGATGCGCTAGATTTGAAGAGTGATGAAATAAATCTAATTGAATCGTTCACTCCCACACGGAAATCTGACTAAGTATCTCTTTGTCAACTGATTCATATAGCTCATCAAGAGTGCTTTCATTAATTATTAAACCATCCAATTGGTGGGTAAGAGCTCCCATTATGCCAAAACTATACTCAGTGAAATCCTTTTGCAAGAAATCCCGATAAGTGTATCCAGATTTTGGATTATCTCGTTTCAATTTTCGCTGGTATCTTAAGAGGCTATTGGCATAAATTCCAATCACAGAGATCGAATCGAATTCGCTTCGAATGATTTCTATCTCTTCTTGGGTTCTGAAGCCCGATATAATTGACAAATCGCTGTTTGAGTCCTCTATTTGTTCACATACCTGATAAGCAAACGTCCCCCTTCCTTCTTCACTAAACTCTTTTTTTACAAAATCCATTATTTCACCCTCAGATCCACATTCAGCATACCGACTTCGGACAAAGTCACTTGCTTCTAAATACTTTGCACCAGTTTCTGATTCAATATACTCTGCTGAAGTTGTTTTCCCGGCGCAAGAAGGTCCCACGATACATATAATCATGAAAATCTTGAGTCGCCTATCTGTGACTGCTTGGGATCCTCTGTCTCTGAATCAAACTCCTTGGTATCTTTACGTACAATATCTCTTGTAGCAGATTCCAATGTAGCATTTATTTGTTTTTTTGAAACACCGCTGTTTACGATAGCCGCATATTCTCCCATTCTCTGGCAAACCTGGTCAAATATTGGGCGACGAAAGTCATACTTTAAGAAATCCGTGATTGGCATCTCATTATAGACTTTATTTGCGCCATTTGGCATGAAATATAGATTGAAATCATCTGCGCTCAGCCAAGAGAACCTCTCGTTTTCTTCTCTGATTTGGCCGTCTAGATTTATTTTCCCTTCCTGCTTATTTGTCAATATTAACGGATCATGGCCCGGGATATTTAGCGCTAACCCCGATTCTATCGTCGCTCCTTCGCTCTGAGAAAATTTTAGTTTGAGGTCTTCTTCTGACTTGGTATTCCACCACTTCTTGAAATATTGTCCAGGTCCCTCACCATCCATTGCGTCAAAAAACACTGAAGTCTGTTCTATAAGAAAGAATGTGTCTCTAATATCGTCAAATGCACTTCTTTTCATTGCCTCAGATAGCAGTAATTCCATATCGTCAGACTGGATCTCTTTATATTCCAACGGCACGCGGACCAGTTCAACTCCATGCTCTTCTTCTAAATTATTTAAATATGATAGGTAACGAAGGTGATCAAACTTCCTGCTACTAGACGTTATGAGAGGCAGGGGTATACTGTCTTCAGACATGCTCGTACACTGCTCTGATAAGCGGGTTGGGTATCCGCGTATAAATTGGTTCCCCACCTTTTTGATTATCTCCCCGAAGAAAGTCATATGAGAATAGAAACGGGTAGTCGCCTTCATTTTGGACTTATTGATTTGAGTTCGGAATCGAGTCGTGTGGACGGCGGAATTGGACTTGGAATAAAATATCCCGGTGTTATGCTGGAAGTTGAAGAATCAACCTGTTTAAAAGTCCACGGGCCGATGCGAGAGAGAGCAAAACACGCAGCAGAAGCTGTAATAGACCAATTCAATCTTCAGCCGGTCAAAATCAGAATCAAAGAAACGATTCCCCAACATAGGGGATTAGGTTCTGGTACCCAAACTGATTTAGCTGCTGGTTTTGCGGTTGCGAGAATGAACAACCTGGAGATCTCTACATCCAAAGTAGCTGAGGTTGTAGGACGTGGCGGGACATCCGGAATTGGGACTGCAGTATTTGAGAAGGGAGGGTTTGTATTAGATGGTGGCCATGACCTAAATAAAAAAGGTGGATTTCTTCCATCTTCGGCTTCATCTGTATCGCCTCCACCAGTGATTTCTCGACTGGATTTCCCTGATTGGAATATCAAAATACTAATTCCTGATTCGACTGGCGCCTATGGATCTGATGAGGTATCCGTATTTAATAACGAGTGCCCGATTCCCATCTCCGAAGTACAAGAGCTCTCGCATATTATTTTGATGAAACTCTTACCTAGTGTTTCAGAACCGGATTTTGGCCTATTTAGGGATTCAGTCAAACAGATCCAAGAGATCGGATTCAAAAAGAGAGAACTACAGCGACAACCTGACTCACTTTCCATAGTTGAAGAGCTCCAAAATAGAGGGTACGCGGCCGGAATGTCATCTTTAGGACCCGCTGTATTTGCTATATATCCAGATCCAATATCTGTGCCCTATGACGATATCAAAACGATTGAAACCAGAGCTATGAATCGAGGAGCTAAATTCTCATAGTCTTCTGGGCAATTTTTAGATTTTTTATAAATACTTCCGACGCTGCACCATTTTCTTCCACTCAGTCTGCTTGTCGAGAATTTCGACATATATACATTTGAACGTGCTTCAACAATCGGTTCAGGCACATCGGATGAGAGCCAGTGAGTAACCGCCCCGCGACTGACGGCAATCCTACTTCCTTGTAAAGGTAGAGAGATGGGCTAGACATTTATTTTAGTCTCATTTGAAACATTTTCCGTGAACTGGTATCGGCTTGTACTCGGTCTCTTTCTTCTGTCGTTGGCTGCTAATGCACTCTTCTTCCAGCCAGGTCCACCACCGATGCAAACTTCAACCCCTCCAGAGGATTGTCAGGACTCGCCACTTCCACGTCCTGTTCCGGATGATGGAACCGCCCCAGTCACAGGCGAGGTTGCTCAGGCGGTCGAAAACAACTCCATCGTCGAGATCAACTATACGGTCGTCGAGAACTCTAGTGGGCAGGCCTTTACAGTTACACTGCCATCAGGAGCCAAACTCGTCAACCAGTCGGGTTTCTCACAAGACGGTGATCAGCTAAGAACCATTCCCGACCAAGGTGATCGGCTAACGCTCCGCTACGCGCTTACAAAGATGGGTCATGATGAGGAGGGTCAGTTTCCTAACGCATCGTATACCGCTGGCCCTGAATGGATTATTGCCCCGACACCCGAACATGGTGGTCCGGATGTCACCCTCCAACCAGCAGCGTCGGGCTTCATCGGTTTAGATATTCTCTACCTTGGGGAGTATACGCGTCACTCGACGATGGCCGGGTGCCAGAACATTACAATCATCAAGCCAGAGGCAACGGGATTCGACCCAGAACCAAGACTCAATATGCTCTCAAATGCTGCGGCTTCGCTCTCTGGTGGAACTACCTATTCGACGGTGTATGTCTTCCCCTCACCGAAGCCGATTCCCGCTGCCGACGGCTTCGTGCCAGAATTCCAGAACAATATCATTATCGAGGCCGACGCTTCGATTCATTCAGCTTGGAACGTCTGGATTCACGAGTACATCCATACGCGTCAGGTCGAGTATTCTGGCGAGAATTTCTCTTGGTTTCAGGAGGCGAGTGCAACCTACTATGCTGCCCAACTTACCCTCGAACAAGGGTTGATATCGCCGATTGAATTCGACGCTGCATTGGCACGATATGCACAGCATCAGCCAACAACAAACTTAGCCACGGCAGAGTCCGAAGACATTGCGTACAGATGGGGTGCTGTAGTGCTTGCCCGCCTCGACGCTTCGCTCTGGCAGCGGGGCCATACACTGGCGGAAATGTGGAACGATATCAACCAGTACGATGGTCCCTCGTACAGTAAATTCGAGAGGCAACTTAGCAGCCGTGGCCTTTCTGAGTCGCGCCTGAACGAAACACGGGCAATTGTGGAGCGTAATGCCCAGCCGGATCCGTCGCCAGTATATACAAGCCGAATGTCGTGGCTCCCGGGAGCTTTGCTGGCACACATATCTGCCATCTACCAGTCCTTCGTCGCCATAGTCGGTGGTGCTGGACTAGCAATTGCGGGAAGAGAACTGTGGACCGTCGTTGGAACAAGTGACTAAGCCCTAAGCAGGACGATGAGGGCATTATCTATGCTGAATTACCGACGGACGCACTGATGGCATGCGAACTGAATTGTCTGCTCTTAACTCTGAAATAGTACGCGGCATACCTCTGAATCGGTCAAGTCAGTAATGAGAATGAATTCTCATAATGCGTTTGAGCCAAGATCTCCGATCATCACCACTTGGTTGTAACGCCAGACACCAGAGTCGAACGGGTGCTGTGAGGTCGTGGCTGCCGGCCGCTTGCGGCCGGGAGCGGAGGGTGGGGAGGTGGGCCGCTGGGTGGTGGCGAACACTAGCTTACCGACGAAACTCCCGTCCCCGACGGAATCTGAAACGCGTATGCACGGCAGATTCCGACTCCGCATCGCTACTACATCTCTCACCAGACGGATCACACCCTCCAACACGGCAAAAAATGAAGTCCAGACGGGCCTACACCGGCTCGTCCTCGGGGAAGGCGATGTGACTGTCGCCAGTCAGGGCAACCGAACAGCGGCCCTGATACCAGTTCTTGGCCACGTTCCGCAACAACACCGTGTCACCTTCCTCGACGATCGGCATCCGCGACGCAGCCCAGGACGTCCACTTGATCCGGTCCGTGTCGTCTTCGATCAGCCCGACTTGACGTATCGCTGGATGGGAACTTTCCCAGAGAGTGCTCACGCGACCTTCGATGCTCACCCGCGCCCGATCGACCTCCGACACGGCTCGGATCGGAATGACCGTCCCGGGCTCTTTTTGACACGCCTCGACCACCTTCAGCGCCGCCGACTGGACGTCCGCCCCGTCGACCACCCGTTTCGCCAGCCGCCGACTGATCGCTGCACGGGTCCACCCGTCGAGTTCGTCGTCCAACCGGGCTGCTTTCTGATTCACCGCCGCCAACTGCGTCTGCGACAGTCGCGTTCGGGGATCGTCCGGCCCCTGGGAGGGTGCCACGCTCGCCGCGCGCTCCTGGAACTCCCGCCGTCGCTCGACCCCGCCATCGGCCGCCACGCGTCGCGTCCGGTGCTCTCGATCCGAGTCCAGCCGGCGATCCAGCCGCTGGCGCGTCCGCCTGATCTCCTGTTCGCGCGCCTCGAACCGTTCCTGACCTTCCAGCGTCATGCTCTCCGGCTGGGCCTCGGGATGGTTCGTATCGACCTTGCCTTGCGACTCCAACTCGACCGTTGGCCGCAACTCGGCGTCCTCGTCGACCGCGTACTCGTTGTCCGACCGGTACTTGGGGTGCTGTACGTCGACCGAATCCTTATCAACGATCTCGGTGTTAGAATTCATTGGAACTCACTGGTTCCGAAGGCGCGCACGCGCCGACCCGCGATGCTCCAACATCGCGGTTTTCCGGACACAGACCGACCAGCCACTGCGCTCTCGCTCGCGCCTTCGTGAGCGCCCCCCTGGGGCGCGAGCGAGAGCGCTGTCATGACGGGACCCAACCAGCCACGCGCGCAGACCCGGCCGGCGCGAGCGTCCAGCGGAGTATGCGGTGGCGGGTGAGCACCCACGGCGCGCAACCCCCGGCGCTTACCCGCTGGCGCGAGGGCACATGCATTTCAGCCCGGAACGGCGAGCACGCTCGCCGCATGCCCGGAATGGTCGGTCGCGAGTGACGCGCCGGCCGGCAGCTGCGAGCGGGGCGAGCCAAAAACAGAATGGGTGAGAGAATCGGGTCCAGCCTGCTCACAAACCAACGACGGGCGGGACTGAAAGGGGCCGCGGGGTCCGGGAACCCCGACCCACCAAGCACCGCAACCTGTGAGGAGCGCAGGTGCGGTCGCGGGACCGGATCCCGCGGGGGCTTTCTGGGTCCAACAGTATCCACCCCGACCGAACGACGATCGTTCAGTGGGTGCTTTGATTTCCAGGAGCTGCTAACCCGAGACGCAGAATCACAGCTAACGAACTTTGCTCATACAATTCGAATCTGCAATCAAAGGCGAGCGACCAGTCGCTCCAGACCAAGGATGAGCGGGGCCACGAGCAGCATAGCAGTTGCGAACGTCGTGGCAGAGCCAGCAGCAAGGAGCGTCTCCCTGGCAGTAGTGTCCCAGAGTCGATTCCGACCCAGCAGTGAGAGGAGTGTGAAAAAGACGCCATTGACCAACCCTGCAATGAAAATAGTGACTGCGATAACCGTCGGAAAGAACGCCCCACCGAGCCGATCCTGAGTAAGTGTTTCAGCTGCGGCGGTCTGAAGCTCACCGACGGTCTCACGGAGAGATTTTGGCCGCCCGTCACCGCCCCAGCTGTAGACGAGCTGCTTGTCCTGTTCGATACAGTCCATCTCCTCCTTTAGATCACTCAGATTGTTCTCGACTGTACCCTGGGTCACATCGACATCGATTGCTTGGTGGATCTCCGCCGGTGTGTGCTCGTCCCGTGGCCGGTTATGGAGATAGCGACCGATGGCACGCTTGGTCTCCTGTTGCGGTCCATCGTATTGCTCAAGGTATGACTCGAGGTCGTCGTCCATGTATATTGTCACATACACGGGGGTATGATGAGTGTCACGACCTGAATTCACGGTCGTGATATGGTTCACACCCCAGAATTTGCGAAAACGGTCTCACGGCATTATAACCCCGTAGCTCGTTGATTGAACCGTCCCAACCGGGACGTGATCCGATGCCAGAGATAGGAACGCAGTACACACGGAGTGACAACTCTCCGATGGCGGTTCGATGGCAGCTTAGTAAGACAGCGCACAGTGACCTCAATTCATCAAGCAGGGGTGCACGAAGCGATGGGTAATGTGCTGGTCCTTGGAGGGAGTCTCATCTTGACACTGTTCGTGGGAGCGGCGTTCATGGACGCCGTGTTCGGCCAGCCACGTGGTGCCGGTGGTCAGTTCGCGCCAATGCGAACGACACAGTTGAAGAATCTCATCGCATTTGGGGTCCTAGTAGCTCTGCTGCTGTATCTCGTGACGATTTACTGAGCGAGATTGCAGCAATTTCGGAAGCAGCCGTACTCCAACGGTACGTGGGCAGGACAGTCGGGTTTTGGTCTCTGCGTCGAAACAGGACTCAGTAGCTATCACTGGATAGACCCGATTCATGTAGCTGGATACCGTCCAAACTTGGATCGATTCACATTGTCAACTCTCCAAGTCAGCTGCAACGATCTCCATCGGGACCTCGCGCACCGGATCGTCATCCGGGTCCTCGGGAAGGGTCGTGAACTCGCCGTCCGCTGTCCAGGCGGTGACGGTGAGGCCCATCGCATCTAGCAGGTCGTCTTTATTATTCGCCGAGAAGTGACGGGCGTACGCTGGTTGCTCAGTGATGTGCTCCTCGACGAGTCGCTCGAATTCATCCCCAGGTGAACTCTCGGGGTCGACGTCGTCGAGGGTATCGAGGCGGACTTGCTCCCCGTCGGCACTCAGTTTCGACTCCACCACGGCACCCTCTGCCCGGAGGCTGGCGAACGCGACCTCCGGGTGGGACTCGCGGACCTGGCCCCAAGCATCGGGCACTTCCTTGAAGAACTCGTCCAGTTCCTGAATCCGGGGCATGATCCCCCATGCCTGCGTCGACAGACCGCGGCCGGTCAGCTCGTCCATCCTCGCCTTGGCCTCCTCGTACGTTGGTTCGTCGAACACTGGCCGAGGCGGCGTCATGAACACGCTCCGACCGCGCTGGGACCCGAGTTCCTCTTTCGCGGCCTCGTCACAGCGACGCAGTCCCTCCGGTGCGAGCCCGATCGGGATGTCAACCAGGATCTGGGTCGCATCCGCATACTCGTGCCAGACACTCAGAAACGACGGGTGCTTTGCGGCCGTCCAGTCACCGTCCGCTGACCGACTCGCACAGATCCACCCGTTGCCGCCCCAGTCGACGCCGACGTATCGGGTCATGTTCCCGCTGTGTGTGCCGCTGGGAAAAACACACGCCGTCCATAGCCCTCCCAGAACCAAAGAATATCCGACATTTTAACACCCGATTCTGCGACCACCGAGCAAAGCATGTCCGCCCACGGGAACCGCTACGTCGTCAACGAAACCTATCGCAGTTCCACCGATCCAGAAAAGGACCAGTTCCAGGGATGGCTCAACGCCCCCATCGACACCGGAATCAGAAACAGCGGTGGGATCCGAGCCATCGCAAACCCGGAAACTGGCGACCGGGAGTTCCTGGTCTTCATTACCTCCGATGGGTCGACGAAAAACCCGAACCCGTGGGAGGACGTTATCAACATGCAGGAGGGAACCGCACGGTACTGGGGCGACGCCAAGGCCCGTCACCGACCGGATCCCGACGAGGCCACCGGGAACAACTGGGTCAAGACCGACTACACCGAAACCTATGCACAGGGGAATCGGAAAGACGCACCACCGGTCCTTCTCTTCGAACAGCCAGAGACTGGCCAGGTGACGTTCAGAGGCCTCTGTATACTCACTGGCATGAGTATCGAACGCCACAAGGACGATGACGGGGAGACCGTCGTCAACTATCTGTTCGATCTCGCCATCCTCGATACCGATGCAGTCGAACTGGAGTGGATTCACCGCAAGGCCCGCACAGGCAGAGACATCGGCGGCCCCGACGCCTGGCAGGAGTGGGTTACTGAGGGCCGAATCAGACGGTACTCCGTCTGGAAAGACAACATTCGCTCAACAGCAGCTCAGCAACCAGCAGGCCGATACGGCGATCTCCTCCAGGACATCCGGACACGACTGGATGGACCGAAGAAAGGCGAGAAACTCGAATATCTCATCCAGTATCTGATGGAGGATCTGGAAAACATCAGTGACGTCGAGATGACTGCCGACAGTGGCGACAAAGGGGTCGACTTGACCGGTCGGATCGAACTCCTCTCCGAGACCCAGCTCGGCGGTGTCGATACAGCAATCGACTTCAAAGCCCAGGTCAAGAACACGAGCAGTAGTATCTCGGGGCGACAGCTCAGTCGCCTGGCTTCCCGGATCGACGACGGCGAGATTGGACTGTTTTTCACCACCTCGTACTATACGAAAAGCGCACAGGAGGAGAACCTCTCAACCTATCCAGTGCGGCTGTTTTCCGGGAAGGATCTGGTTGAACTCCTTGTGCAAACGGATCTGGCCGACGACGCGACGCTCAATGATGCAGTGGTAGCCGACATCGAGGACGAGTTCTGAGTCAGCTGTCGGTCCTCTCACTGTCCGGCCTGCAGAATAGTAAGTGAGCCCCCGGCCGGCCTACAAGCGTTTGTCCATCTATAGCCGCTCGGAGTACCACGCGAGCGTCTCCCCGATCGCCAGCCCCTCCGTTGGGATCGAGATCTCGGCAACGGCCGACTCCTCCAACAACGGCAGCAGTTCTCCATAGTACGCCTTCCCGGCGTGGAGCACGAGCGACATCGACTCGTCCAGGAGTCCAACCGCAGCCAGCTCGGAGAAGACATGCTCGGCCCACTCACGCTTCCGTGCGACAGGGGCACCAGTGAGCGTCTCGTCGTAGGGCTCGATCGGCTCGCCGTCCGGATCCAGGAGGCCGTGTTTCGCCGAGAGGATAAACCAGTCGTCGTGTTCGCGCTCCGCATACGCACGCATCTTCTGGAAGTAAGCGGACGTGTAGAGGTCCTTGGGCACGGCCGGCTCGTCGCGCTTCGATTTGACGCAACTCACGAGCCCGACCTCACGCAGTGACGCTGAGTTCATACGCCCAATGTCTCACATCGTGACCGTCAGTGCTTCGGCGAGCCGTCGAGCAGGATCAGAGTCCAGCCCGACCGTCTCGAAATGCGACACCAACGCGGCACGAGCCGCTTCCCGATCGGGTTCGTGGCGGCCGATCACCTGCCCCGCCTGCCAGACGATCGAGTCGATCCGCAGCAGCGACACGTGCTCGTCGAGGCGATCGCTGACGGCCTGCATGAGCTCGGCCCACGCATCGAGCACTTCGTCGGTCTCCGCACTGGTGGTGAGCCCCGACGTTCGAGAGACACGCTCGACCTGCAGATCACAGGGAATCGGAATGTCGTACGGGAATTCGAGATACTCCCCGTGGCGAATCAGATGCGCGATGTCGTAGATCTTCATCGCGAGCACGACCGTCTTCGCCTCCATCCGGGTGTCCAGTGCGTCGGCGAGGCGCTCCCACACCGTGACCGGCTGGACCGCGGTGTGATTCGCGACGAACCACTCGTCGAACTCGTTGTGGAACATGTTGATCAACCGCTCCCGTTTCTGCTGGTTCAGCCGCGCGTTCACGTCCGCCTCCATGAAGTCACCCAGAACGTCTCTGACCGCCTGCGTCGAGTCGAGCGCGTCGAACTCGCTGGCAGTGCGTTCCAGTTCCTGCCAGAATTCCTGGGCATCACCGTTGAGCTGGTAGTCCTGCGTCGCGGCACAGATGCCGAGCAGCTTCACGTGGGCTTCGGACCCGAACTCGTCGTAGAGGTATTCGAGTGTTGCGTACTCTGGCTCCGTCTCGTCGAAGGCGGCGATCCCATCGTGGCCGAGCGCGGCGAACGCGTCGGCGAGGGGATCGATTCGGGTTCGGTTCATTGCGAGATCGTTACCGGACGGAACGGAAAATCATTCTGGAGCGATAGGTATGGACAGTACTGCGTTCCAATCTCGGCAGCGGGAGAGTGCCGCAAGGTCGACCATGCCCGACAATGAACACACCCATCGCTGGCCTGATAACAGAGACCAACCGGGCGAAGGAGGGACACGCCTCCGGCCCCGGGTTCAACAGAGTCGTTTATACGAAGGAATGGCGGCGTTGCAGGGAGGTTCGTCTGCAAACTCAGATGCTCGCCAACAGGAGTTGGAACGCCTTGGGAAAGACGATACTGAGCAGGAGTTGCGACCAGATGGTAAACGTCGCCGGATACTCCCTTGTGGCACTCGCCCGCTCCATCCGCTGCTCTACCTCGTCAACTGCATCCCGATTCTCATCGGAAATGCTGAACGATTTGATGTCCCACGGGTTCTGGATATACTCCTGCCGGAGCCGCTCGAGGCGCCACAGCTCGTCCCGTTTCTCGCGACGCATGAACCGGTAGAGTGTGAACACGGCAAAGGCGACGGGAAGCACCGTTCCCAGCCAGACAAGGAAACGAGAATCCGGTATGGGAGGAAGTGCGCGGTACCAATCTCTTCGGCTAAGACCTGCCTACCTCACCGAAAATCGAACTAGAAACGCTAATTTTCGATGCCGAAGTGCTGATAGATCGCGTTGTAAGGTTTCTCACCGTAGTTCGGGTTTGGATGATGTGAGAAGAAGATACTGCCGTCAGCAAGGATGTCTAGCTCGTTGATTGGGGCAGACGTGATAGTCTCCTCACCGATCGATGATACCATCGATGGGGAGAAGAGTTGGCCCCAGTAAACTTGTTCAAGCTTCCCTTCACGGACACCGTCGGCCGTCGTTCGGGCAATATGATCGTCATTTTGACGAACATGTACTGTCTCCGAATTACTTGCCGCAATGACGTACAGCGGCTGGCTCACCTGCTCACGGAGTATCTGGTACAGCTCTTTGATGAGGGCAACAAGCGAGTCCAGATTCCGGTCGAGTTCCGCCTCCGAATTGGCTGTACGGCTGAAGCTCTGGGCATCCACCGACAGTGTGAGCGCCGGCATCTCAGGAATTCCATCCGGACTGCCTGTCTGTGCTCGAACGAAAAGCGAATCATATTCCATCTGTAGTTCGAGGGCGCCAGATGCGGCCGATCTCTCGATACGGTCGGGTGCGATAAGGCTGAAGTGTTCCGAATCGGTAAGCGCTGAAACCAGCGTTTCCTGTGCATCGGCATCAAACGGCGCAGAAAGAAGATAGTAGATGTCGTTTGTATCTGCCATAGTGTGACAATTCCTCTACGACGGTAAAATCCTGAACTTCTGCCTTGATACCAGCGAGTCTCGTTCCCATCACGATATCAAACGGTGGCGTCAGTATCGAACTAGCAAAGCGATCACGTTCCTCAGTGGGGTAAGTGGGACGTGACTTGTTAATTCCACATCAGAGAAAAACGACCTGCGCCGGCTCACGAGCGGAGTGAGTGGGACTGAAAGAGGCCGCGGGGTCCGGGAGTCCCGTGAACGACCAGACGGGGTGAACGGAATCTCGACCGACGAGCGAGGCGAGTCGGTCGGTGACCCCGACCCGCCAAGCACCGCAACATGTGAGGAGCGCAGGTGCGGTCGCGGGACCGGAGCCCGCGGGGGCTTTCACCGCGTTCTCACGACCGGTCACCGAAACAAGCAAGCAGAGCCAGAGACCAGTCGAGATTCGTTCAATCCGCCCGCGACCAGTCTGCCATCTGCCTAGACACCTTGGCCTTGAGCTTCGTACGAGTGAGCCCACCGTTGTCGGCAAGCCGATGATGGTTGGGACAGAGGACGATCAGGTTCTCGGGCTCGTTTGGCCCACCCTCGGCACGCGGTTCGATGTGATGGACTTCCGGATTGTCCGTGTGCTCCTCGCACCACTCACACTGCTGGCCGGCACGATCGAAGATCAGCTCGTTCTTCAGGGTCTCCGGCGTTGGCGGTGTCCGGTCCGGGTCGTCGGCATCCGTTGCTCCCGACCCATCATCATCGCCAGTCGTCACGAGGTAGTCCAGAGCCGCTCCAAACCCGTCCTGCTGATACTCACGGTATGCCAGCCCGGAAACGACGATACCAACCCCCAGCAGTCCCACGCCAAGGAAGAAGACCGGATTGCTGGTATCGAAGCCGGTCTGTGAGAGGAAAAGACCACCGGCGATCACCCCGACCAGGAGCACGCCGCCTGGTGGCAGATCCTCCCAATCCGCGTCTCCCTCACCCTGTGACAAATCCAGATCGAGGCCACTACTACCGGCCATCGGTTGCGCAGTACCGAGTCCACCACCCGCGGACCGGCCAGCAACCATGTCCTCGAACAGTGCCTCGGCGTCATTGAACGATGACACCTCACGCACTGGAACGGTCATATCGTCCCGGGCATCGCCAACGCCAGTCGGCCGGTAGTCGTCGGTGACGATCTTCAGTTCGATACGGTCCTTGTGCGTCACTTCGTAGACGCCCTCAGCCCGTTTGTGCAACCGCCACTGACCCTCTCGCCGAACGACGCCCATGCCGGATACGTGTCTCTCACATTGATTATTCTTATGTCACAATCGGGCAGTGATACCAATCGAGAACCGACTACTCAATACAGGGGGATCAATTGGGACAGAATGTTTTTTGAAATCCAAGTTAGACGTGGCGTGTGAGCACTCTATACACATTCACTGTCGAACTCTCTGACCCTGGTGCTGCAGAGGATGTTGTATCTTTTGTAGAAGAGTGTGATGAGCTGGTTCGCCCAAAACAGCCAGACGAGTGTCATGTAGTTATTCATTCAGGTGTCCATCCATCTGACAACCGGTCTATTGTTTCTGACTTACTAACCGTCAGTAATGCTGTCTCAAGAGTTGGGTTCATGTCGTCGTGCGATACCACAGATACAGCATCGGGAAGCGTCTACTGGCTAGAAGATGGGGAACTGAAGCGATCTAAAATCCACCATGATTCACCTGAAGATGGGTCCTTAAACGAGCAACATGGTAGTGGTGCGGCCAGGCGTATCAGAAGACATCTTGATTTTGAGATCTACTCATGGTGGGACTATTCGGTTGGTGGTATGGAAAAACGATATCATCGATATCTGGTAGAAGATGTTCATCAAGAAATGGTCGAGAAAGGATTACTCTGCAAAGATGACGAATCAGGTAATGGTCTGTCTTGAAGGAATACTATGTGGAAGATTATTGAGATATGCCATATACGCATACCCAGTGAACACTCACCTTCTGCCAACTAGTCTTCAAACATAATCTCTCCCAACTGATCGCCGAAACCCCTCCGACCAACCACCGTTATTACCAGCCACAGATATATCACCACTAATGGCAGACGGCGCGGGTACCGACGACCCTCACGACGACCAGCCCACGCTCCCACCGGACGTCACCGACGACCTCCCCGACGACGCCGACGTCGTCACGGTTGCCGAACTCAGCAAGCAAGTCGAAACGCTCGTCGACACCAGCGATGGCCTCCACCACGACTACATCCTGGGCGACATCTCCGGGCCCTCCGAGAGCAGCAGCGGCCACCTGTACTTCACACTCGAAGGCGAGAACTGCGAACTCCAGTGTGTCGCCTTCAACTTCCGCCGTTCACAGCTCTTCGATGACCCCGACGACGACATGCGGGCACTCGTCCAGGGCGACCTCCAGTACTACGCTCCCCGAGGACAACTCTCATCGCAGATATTAGATTATTACGCAGTCGGGGAAAGCATCCACGCTCAGGTTTATACGTGATGACGGGCACAATGATGCCCGGGACGGTCTTACGGCACGTCCTCGGTTGAATAAAGAGATCGAATTACCAACAACTTGGCGACGATCGACGAGAAGGTGGCCCGCGTCGAGGAGATCATCGACCAACTGGAAGCCGGGGAGGTCTCGCTGGGCGAGGCCAAGCAACTCCGGGACGAAGGCAAGGAGCTGCTCGCGAGTCTGGAAAGCGACCTCGATATCGGGGATGCCGAGATTCTGGAACAATAGCAACCAATGGCAGGAGAGGTGCTGCCCGCACTGCGATGGGAATCTCGGAAGCCGATCGAGGAAGTACCGCTGTTACCGCAATGCACCGTGAAGGTCGACGACAGCCTGCATCTCTTCGCTGTCCATCTTTGCGCGGTAGTAAGATGCGCCACCCTTATCACCAGTATGCTCGATGAGATTGTGCTCAAGCAGGATATCACGACAGTTCCGAACTGTGTTCGGCGAAACGTCTGCCTGGCGGGCAAGCGCACTGACGGACATGGCCTCATACGCAGGGATCAACACCGAGAGGATTTTCGAGACCGCTGGCCGTGAGAACACGTGGACGAGTGGTTCATCTGCTAAGAGTTCCGTCCGTCGCGCCTCGATTTCGTCCCGGGTTGGATCCGCGCACCGATCAGCATTCGACATACGTGAGACATTGCTCGCACCCCACAAAGGTGTTACTCAGGTGCCACAATTGAGTGGGCAGGCTTTAACAGGGTTTTAGCTCGTCACAGCACCGAGGAAGGCTGTACAACGAAGGAAAGAGTGCATCGAGACGGCTTTGGAGAGTCGTTCCCGGACACACACATCACCTAAAGAGGATATCAGCACTTACTCCTCGTTTGACGACGGCCGTTCGGACAACTGGTCGAAGCGCGACTGTGCGTCTTCTGCCCGCTCAGTCGTCTCCGCCTCGTCGTACGCCACGTCGTCCAGCTCCCCGTCTTCAACAACCACCGTCAGGACTGCATCGACGTGCTGCCCATCGGCGGGCAACGACTCGGTCTCGACCACCAGCTCCCCGACCAACTCCTCCTCACCTTCCACAAGCACCACTGCCAGATCCTCCTCGAAGCGATCCACCACCGCCGTGTACGTGCCATCCGTAATCTCGGTCATGAGTAGCTCTCCTCGATCACCACGTCCCCGTTCGCATCGCGAACGGTCACCGTGTCACCGCCGTTGTTCCAGACCGGCGCGTCCGATCCCCAGTACAGGTCGGTCGCCGAGTCCGTCCCGCTCCCCGTATGGACGGTCACCGTCGCACCCGGCTCCAACACGAACCCATCCGGGAACGTGTAGACGTGATCTGCGTCGTCCGACAGCGTCCACCCGGAGAGATCCACCGACTGCTCACCCGTGTTCTCGAAGACGACGTACTCGTCGTTCAAATTGTCGTACTCGTCACCCGAAGCGTCCGCGTGGATCTCGGCGATCGACAGCGCTCCCGACGGGGCCTCATCGGTCGACGGTGCCAGCTCAGTGGGTGTTGCAGTCCCGTCCGCATCCGGTGTCGCCGTCCCCCCGTCAGTGACGACCTGCTGGCCACCAGCGACGTCGACCACCGTCCGCACCGTGACGTCACCACCCGTCTCCGGTTCGATCGCCGACCCGTCCCGCAGGTCGAGCGGCGCCGTTGGCGCCTGCTGCTGGGTGGCCACCGAAATCGCCGAGCCGTTACTCGTCAGCACGATATCGCCGTGGGTCGCCGTCCAGTAGGTCGTGACCGACCGGGCCGCCAACCGTTGGAGGACTTCCTCGTGGGGATGCCCGTACTGGGAGTCGTACGGACTCGAAATCACCGCGACGCGTGGCGCGACACCGTCCAGGAACTGCTCGCTGGAACTCGACTTGCTCCCGTGGTGGCCAGCCAGCAACACGGACACGTTCAGTGCCGTGCCGTACTCCGACGTGAGATACTCCTCGCCGTCCGTCGCTGCATCCCCGGGCAACAGGAAACTCGACTGGCCAAACCCGAGCCGGAGGACGATGCTGTTCTCGTTGCGGTCCCCGCTCGCGAGAGATGGCTCCGGTGGGGCCAGTACGTCCAGCTCGGTGCCGGCCATGGGGATCGAGTCACCGGCCCGCGTCTCGTACAGCGTCACGTCGTACTGCTCGATCGCGTCGAGATACCGCTCGTACGTCTGCGTACTGGCCGTGATGCCGGGATCGTACACGGCGCCGACGCCCTCCCCTTCGGTCTCGACGTACTCGATGACCGCCGCTTGCCCGCCGATGTGGTCCGCGTCGGCGTGGGTCGACACGAGGTAGTCCAGGCGATCGATGTCGTGGGCCTGGAGATACGCGAGGACGTGCTCCCCGTCGTCCTGCCAGTCGCCAGAGTCGATGAGTAGCGTCTCGTTGGTCGGCCCGACGATGAGCGTGCTCGTCCCGAGGCCGGTGTTGATAAAATGCACGTCCAGTGTGCCGTTCGGCTCGTGTTGTATCAAGGGATTCACCGGCGCCGTCGGTGTCCCATCGCTGGCCGTCTCCGCTGGTGTCGTGGGTGCCGTGCCCGGTGCGGTCGTGGTGGGCGCACCCGGATCACCAGCACAGCCAGCCAGAGCGACCACCGCGACCATCGCAACGACCACGATTGCACGTCTCGACATGCGTGGTAGTTGAGGCCGGCGCGAATAGGTTTGACGGAGGCACCATCCAATACCGCATATGGGATTTTCAACCCCGATAGCCTCAGAGGCAGCACAGTATGTCTGCTTACTGAGTATGTCTATCTACGGGTTCCAAAACTTGGTAGAGATGGGTCGTCTGTCTCAAGAATCAATTCGAGTACAGTGAGGAACACGAGGACTGTTCCAAAACCGAATAGATAGACACCAAAACCAGGTTCCATCCATGAGGCCAGAGGCAGTTTCGTCACTCCATGGATTTTGTCATAGGCCGTCACCGCGACGTAGGAGTTCGCAAGCCCGACGAGACTGAACAGACCAATCAAAAGAGGACGCCATGTCACACGGAGGACTGCAATTCCGGCGACCACCGCCAGGAGTGCCAGCCAGAGGCCATACTGTTCATGAAGGCCAATCACGGTTCTGTGACCGACACCAACGTGATACCGCCAGGGCACTAGGAGACTGATCAAGATCACCAGACATGCGATAATCCCGGATCGCTGGCCAGAATCAAGCGAGTTTGGCAATCTATCATTTAGCAGCATTTTATGGAAAATGAGAGAGGTATCATTTGACTGGCGAGTGTTTTCCTTTACGATTCATGAGTAATGTCGGTACTTATGGTATTGGGTAGCAGTACTAATGTCAGGCCTTCAACTTCAACGATCCGCTGTTGGAGTACTCATTGAAGAACCTATACTGAGCGCGTCAGCAGAGGTGAACCGGCAGTTCTGAGTCAGTCGATGCACTCCACGTGCCGACCAGGAGTGCCGAAGCCGTAACCCGAACGTGCAGAAGACACTTATTGAATAACCAACATTCCCCGATACGCATGTCTCGCACCGCGGCTCCCCTCATCCTCCTTGTCACCTTCGTCTTCCTGCTCGGCGCTGCACCTGCCGTCCTAGCCAGCCCGCAGCCAGACCCGGTGTGTGGCGCATGTGGCTCCTCGTTCGAAGAAATCGCCGACGAAGAGGCGATCCAGCTCAACGTCACCCAGAGCACGGCCACCATCACCGTCCACGAGAACGGCTCGGCCACCTGGGTGGTTCGAAACCGACTGGCCGCCGCCAATGCCACTCGTCTGGCCGACCATCCCGACCGCGTCGAGTCACTTGGCCAGCGGGCAGCGGCCGACGGCTGGGGCCTCCCACACGTGTACGAAGAGGGGACCGTCACGTTCCAAGGCGCCCACCTCGCGAACCGAACCCTTACGATTCGGTTCCGCGATCCCGACGCCGGGACCCGCCACCTCGGCATTCTCGTCGTTGACTACCTCCATAGCGACGGGATCCGTGGTGGCTGGCTCTCGACTGCTGACCGGTTCACTATCGTCGGGCCACCCGGAACAGCCGTCGTCAACAACCCCCAGGCACCGTTCGAAGGAGAGTACAGCGAGCCAGAGAGCAAACCTACGGTTGAGAATCGAACGGTGACCTGGCCTGGCGCCACAGGTGACGACCGGTGGGGCTTTTATGAGGACGTCTACGTCGCGTTCAGTGACCCGTCGACGCACGCCTATCACGCTGACGCAGCGCTGGCGCTTGCGACGGCCCCCATTTGGCTGGATAACGTGATGGCGTTCGTGCTGCCGGCGGCCGCCGTCTACGCCGGATTGCTCGTCGGCGTCTCGGCTCTCACCTGGCGAGTCCGAGCGAGTGCCATCCCGCAAGACGAATTCGCGCTCGGGATCGTCGGGCTCGGTGTGCTCGGGCTGGTTATCGCCGGGTTCGGTGCTCTCGATAACGGGCCGGTCTGGGTGGCCGGCCCGGCACTGATCTACCTCATCACCGGGAGCGTTGCAGCCGTCCGCCCAGCGTGCTTGCGAACGCTTCGTGGCTGTCTGGGTGTCGCGGCTGCCAGCATGGTCGGCGTCATCGGACTCACCGTTGGCTACGGCCTGGGTGATCCGGCGACCGAGAAGGTCATTTTAGGGGCGCTCTACGGGGCCACCTTCCTCCTGCCAGTGGTCATCGCCCCTGCATTCGGCCTGGAGATCGCCCGTGACCGGCAGGTGCACGCCATCCTTGGCGGAACCATCGCCTTTGCACTCGCCGGCATGGTGTTCGTCCCCTACGATTCACGGCCATGGATGCTCGTCCTCATGCTCACGGTGGGAGGGGCCATCGCCGCGGCCGTCCTTTCCCTTCCGCTCGCAGCGCTCACTGCACGGGTGTCGACGGCCACCGAATCGAACCCAGAGAGCACGACCGACGAAGCCACCGCTGATTGAAACGTCACCGGCGGCAGTGACGCCAGTGCGATCCCGTAGTATGTCCCCTGTTCAGTCTAGAAAGAGCCGGTCGTTCGGTCCCTAGATCAGGATTCGACACCCGTCACTCCGAGCCCAACACCTCGGCCTCGAACTCGCTCGCCCGCACCCGCAGCGGGAACCACCCTTCCTCGTCGATCCCGAGCAGCGCCTCGGAGTAGTTGTCATCATCGTTGCCCGCTTTCGCAGTCCGGACCCAGTTGACCTCCCGCTCACTCAAGCCGAACCACTCGGCGACCTTCTCGGCCTCTTCGTTCACGCGATGAAGCAGCGTCATCGAACAGAGGTTCGCGATCGTTCGTGCCTCCGGGGTCAGTGTGAACTCCCCGCCGGTCTGGGTGATGAACTGGATCGACAGGTCGTAGTGGCGACTGTGCCGGACGGCCATCTCCAGGAACTCCAGGGAGGTGGCGTCGTTCATCAGGTAGTGGGCCTCGTCGATGGCGAACAGCACGCGCTTGTCCGTCTGCTTGGCACGCTCGTACACCGCGTTGAACAGCACCGACATCATGAGGCTGGTCTCGGTCCGGCCACGCGCACCCTCCTCCTGGTGGAGATCGAGATAGATCACCGGCGCGTCGAGGTCGAACTCCGTCTCCCGCGCGAGGTTCGCGAGGTCTCCATCCTCACGAAAGGACGGCCGCAGGTCGGTCAGCAACGACTGGGCGTCGCTCCGGACCCGCTCCTGTTCGCCCGGCGTCGGATAGCCGAACGCCGTGGGGTCGTCGAGCATGTCCTCCAGCACGGCGATGACGTCCCGGACGGTGGGTGAGTCACGATCGTGCGTCGACGGATCACGCGTCAACCCGCGGCGCTCGTACGCCTCTTGCACTGCGCGCCGAAGCGTCTGCTTGCGCTCACCCAGCGGGTTGCTCGCGACGTGTGTGAAGAACGTCTCGAAGAAGGTTAGCACCCAGGCGATCTGCTCGGCCCACGGGTCCAGGTCCGGCACGTCCGCCAACACGTCCTGCGGAGTGGCCTGCAGATCCAGTGGGTTGAACCCGCGACGCCCGCCGACGGTGATCCGTTCGCCACCGAGCGCGTCGTTGACGCCGTCAAACCCGCGCATTGGGTCCAGCATGACGAGGATCGTGTCGGGATCGTACATCGCGCGGCGAACGAGCTGGAGTTTCGTCGAGAAGGACTTGCCTGCGCCGAGTTGGCCGATCACCATCGTACAGTAGCCCGTCTCCCGGTTGAATCGATCGAGGATGAGCGGGCTCTCGTTCAGTGCGTACGTTCCGTACTCGATCCCCTGCTCGGCGAACGCCCCGGAGATGAACGGAAACATCGCCCCCACAGCACCGCCGAGCATGGGCGTCGTCGCATCAACCGACTCGTTCAGTTTGTCCACGCCGATCGGGCTCGTCGAAACCAATGCGTCACGCTGTGACCACCGGGGCGTCACCGGCGTCAGGTTCGCCGGAGCGCGCCGGGCGGTCTTCCGGACCGGATCGGCATCCAGATCGTCGCGGTCGTCACTTCTGACGGTGAGGTACATCGAGACGTCGAACGCTCGCATCGACGTGTTCCGCAGCGTGTCGTACAGGTCGCGATAGTCCTCCAGATCACGTTGGATGCCACGGGCACTCGCCCGGTGTTTCTCCTGGAGGTACTCGTACTCGGCCTCCATGTCCTCCAGGCGATTCTCCAGGGAGGCGAGCGTCGCCTGTGTCTCACGCGGGTCGATGTGAATCGAGACGTCCGTCGACCGCGTCTCACCCCTGGCGTACAGTTGTTCGAGGAAGCCATCGGCCGGGGCGTCGGCGAACTCCCCGATCCAGAGCGTTCGCGTCCAGTCCTGGCCGGTCCGCACCACCCCTGGCTGGACGTCCAGCGACGAGGGTGCCACCACCGAAGCGTGCGAGTCCGACACCGACTCCAGCCCCGCCGTGGAGAAGTCGTAGTCGAACGAGATGGACGGCGACTCGTCACTGACGTCCTCGGGAATGGGCGACTGACTGCCCCTCTCCGCGTCGTCCTCCACGGACTCCGCTGGTTGTTCGTCCTCGTCGACGGTTTCACCGTCTTCCCGCGTCAGGCCGTCACTGCTCATTGTCGACCACCGCCGACGATCGGTTGCGAGCGGATCACCTGCTCGGTCGCATCGTACCGGACGTCCTCACCGGCCCAGTAGGAGGCGAGGAGTTCGGTGGCCTCCGATGCAGCGACGCGACTTGACCCACAGCCGTCGATCTCACGCAGCCCTCGCCGCACGCGATCGACCCGCTGGCCGAGCTCCTCGATCATGGCCGCCTGCTGGGTTTCGGCGGCAGGCGCGAGTGCGGCCCGTACGAACAGTCCCACCACCGGCAGCCCCGCGAGGTTCCAGAGGACGCTCGCCCGGTCGAACTGCACCTCGTCGGGCGTCACTGGTACGATGACGTAGTGGTCGCGGATGGTCATCTGCCGGCGTTCCAGATCCGCTCGATACCACTCGACGTAGCGGTCGATCAGCGCTTCCAGCTGTGGGTTCGCCTCGACGTCCGGATCGTCGAGGCGGGCCTCGTAGTGGGCGAGATACTCGTCGACGGGGAACTGCTGTGTCGTCGAGTAGATCTGGATGGGGAACTCCACGACGGTGTTGAGGAACTCCTGGAAGGCGGTCGCCTTCTGGGCCCACTCCTCGTTGGTCGCTAGCGCCATGTTCGGTGGGTCGACGTGGACCAGCGCGACCAGCGCGCCGTCCGTTCGTTCGATGGCGTCGTGGTCGGGATGGATTCGCTCGACCTGCGTGGCAGCCGCCGCCTCGTGGTGCTGCTGGTCCGTGTCCGAGCGAACGTACCCGAGCAGCATCCCCAGCCAGTCGAGACTGTCCGTGTAAGTTGGCGTCGCCGCGACGAGGATTGCCCCACCGGCGATCGCCAGCCCGGCGACCGGGAGCGTGAGTGCCTGCACGGGGTAGCCCGCCACCTGCATGCCAGGCGGCAACACCACCTGCGTACAGAGGACGACTACCACGCCAGGCAGGAGGGCCACCGCCACGTCACCGAGTGAGAAGCGGCCAAATACCCTGGCGTCAGTGTTCAACGAATTCGGTACGCGTTTCGCAGCAGAACGATCCTGTGACATCAGTTGATGTAGCGCGGTCGGTCGTCGTCCGCCCCGTCGCGGCCGCCCGAGCCGCCACGGTCGCGGAGCGTCTCGAAGTTGCTCGTCCGATTGTACCCCTGGCCGTCCCCAGCGTCCGTGCCAGCCGTGCCATCGCCGCCACCGGTCCCACCCGAGCCACCGGAGCCGTCGCCACTGTCGCCATCCTGATCGAATACCGACACCAGCCGCGTCGTCGACTGCGACACTTTCGCCCCAGCCGCATGGGCACGGGAGTCGCCGTGGTCCAGCTTGTACTGGCCGTCGCGATCGACTGCCGGTTTCCCCTGTGCACCGCGGACGAAGTTCCGGCCGCCCTGGACCGTCTCGGCGCCTTTCTCCCGGGCCCGTGCCGTTCGCTGCCGAGCGCGTTCTCTGGAGAAGTGCCTGGACGCCCGGTCGGCGACGAAAAAGACGGCCCCAGCCTGCCAGACCAGGACGATCGGCGAGAGCACTGCAAGGAGTGGGATAACCAGTGCCACCAGCCACTGGCCGACGCCACCCATCGAGAGGTCGGCCCCCAATCCAACCAGTTCGCCCAACCGGAAGAGGACCGCCACCGGCACCGTCATGAACAGGAACGGGACGTAAAATCCCGCGAGCCGGCGGACGAATCGCGAGACGAGCGTGAACGGACCGACCCCTGGAATCCACAGCGCGATCAGGATCGGCATCAGCAGGACGAACAGATAGAGGACGAGTTCGCGAGTGAGATAGATCAGGCCTAACAGCGCGAAGAGGGTGAAATCAGCCATCAGCGCAAAGACCGTCCCGAGGACGCTCATCGACGTGAACGACAGTGTCTCGAACAGCGTGACGTTCGACAACTCCGGAGAGATGAACGTCGCCAGCGCACTCACGAACCGCAGCGAGAGTGCTGCCATCCACCACCAAGCGAGGATACCTAAGAGCCCAGAGAACGCCCGCTTCTTGAGTTTCGTGCGGTGATAGCTGGTGAACAGGTGACTGGTTGACTCGAAAAAGATGACCAGCCCGATCGACATGGCCCAGAGGAACAGAGCCAGCGGGATGATCGAATCCCAGTAGTAGGTGTAAATGCCGGGCCAGGATCCGTTTGACGGCGCAGTGTAGATTGCGTCTGGATAGGGCGTGTCTACGATTAATTCGACTAACTTGCTTACATGCTGTTCAATAACATTCGTGACCGGATTGAACAACTGCGTGAGCAGCTCTTTTATTGCCGCGACAATCACGTCGCCCAGGGCACCAAAGTCAGGCATATCAAGAGTCCCCGGTTGTCGGAAGGAGCGTTACCTCGTTGTCGCTGCAAGTGAACTGCCCTCGAAATCCCGTGGAGATGTCAGAGCCACCAGAAGATACCTGAACCTGTCTCTGAATTGCACCTCCAGACCCAGTCCCGACGTGAATTGTCAATTGATAGGAGCCACTGCCACAGGATGAATGGTCTTTCTCAGAGAACAGGAGTGGCGTCGATGTTCCAATATAGCTCCTGGTCTCCCCAGGTGGAATAATCAGCTCAGTCGGCTCTCTCGTCTCCTCGAACGTGATCAAACCCGGGTTATCAGCCAGGTCATGGTTGGCGCCATAATATGGAGCATTCGAGTATTCAACGTCGTGGACCCACGTCGGTGCACTGCCTCGGTTCGCGACAGTCACGGCGAGGCGTCCAGGATCGCCAGAATACTGCTCTCGCTCCGGCTGTTGGACATCGACGATCTCCAGATCAGGTTGCAACTCGATCTCGATCGACTCGGTCTCGTCACCAGAGACGAGGACCAGCTCGTGGGTCCCGGGCGTGTAGTGCTCCGAGGTTGCCAGGTCAGGAATGACTTCCATCAGCTGGAGGCGAGCGGTCGTCTCCCCAGTTGCCACGAAAGTCTGCGTGTACAGACTCCCATCCGGGCCGATCAGGTTGAGCTTCGACACCGAATGGTCCTCACGAAGCCGGACGACCAGCTGCTGGACGTCGAACTCGATGGCCTCGATCACGTCCGGCCGTGGAGCTGTCGTCGCGGTGGCCGACGAGTCCGGCGAGTCACCAGAACAACCGGCCACCCCGCCAGCCACCGCCGCTGCACCGAGCCGCAACAGTGACCGCCGGGTACTGACGGGCGCACCGTCCAGTCGTCGATTCCCGTCCATCTTCAGACACCCCGCCACGGTGGCCAGATCCGCCACCCGGTGATCCGATCGATGAAATACACTCCCAGCAGGAACATCCCCACCGGAACGAGGAACTGATACAACAGGCGCAGCCAGGCGAGGTCGCCCGTGCCGATAGCGACCACGTCGGAGGCAGCCGTGTAGCCAGGCGTGTTGCGCCACCAGGCACCGGGCTCGTAACGGGCCGACACGGCGTCGGTCGACGCCGGCACCACGACCCGAACGGTACCATCCGCACTGGTGTTGACCCGCTCGCCGGCGATCACCAGATACCCCTCACGACCACGCGTGTCGATCGGCGCACCGGTCGCGGCGTCCACCAGCGTGGCTTCGACCGTCCGTCGCTGCTCCGATCGGTTGACGACTCGCAGTGTGAGGTTCGTCCGGTTGATGGCGAGGTCGTCGAAATCAGCGGGCTGTGCCTGGGCGGTCACCCCGCGCACCAGCCCCGTTGCGACGACGGTCGACAGGTTGTGGTCGGTCGTCTCGGTCCGGCTCGCCAGCCCGTACGTCGCCGCATAGCTCTCGTTCAGGACGTCCAGATTGACGTGTTCGGGGAGCGTCGGCGGGGTCGTGGTGACACCGTAGCTGGCGAGCAGGGTGATCGTGTCGCGCTGGGACGGCGTCGGCCCTGGCTCGAAGGGATAGGCGTGCACCTGGAGGGGCTGCAGTGGCGACGCCCGCTGTGACTGCCCGTTCGCTGTATACCTGCGCAGCGTATCCCAGCGGGCGTCCCGGGCCGCGTAGAACCGCCAGACGCCGCGGACCCAGCCACCGGGAAGGGAGTGCCCCAGCCACGGCTGGTTCTTGTAGACGACCAAGCCGAGATCGCCGTTCGGATAGCGGGCACGGAACCCGGAGACCGCCAGATCGTACGGGACGACCGTGACGGTGTCGTTGACGGTCACCGATTCAGTGACGACCGTCACGTTCCGCTCGATGTCCGTACACGTGTCGTTGTCCCACTCGTCGCAGGTCTCCGCGGTGCGTTCGAGCGTCGCCTCGACGTCTGCGGCGAGCGTGAGTCGGCGTCGATTATCGACGTGGCCCGGGAGATGCGCATACGCCAGCGCCGGCGTCCGCGATCCTTCACCGGACGCGACGACGCTCCCGTTGACGAGCAGCCGTGTGTCGGTGATGCTGTGGTGCAGGAGCTGCCAGCTGACGCGATCACCCGGCTGGCCCGTCGTGGCAGGTACCGAGACGCGGTAGTCGACGGTCCCACGAACCGTGCCGTTCGGGGCGACGTACAGCGGCTGCTCCGCCGCCGACAGCCGCGCCCGTGTCGAGGGCGTCACCGCGAAGATGGTGGCGCCGGCGTCCCGGATGAATCGCCCGTCGGTAAGCGACGCGTGCGGCGGATGCACTGCCGCGGTCCGCCCCGTCGCTGGGAACTCGTCGTGATCGCCCCGATTCCACTGGGCGACGGCCCCCGGTGGCCGGTCCAGAGGGATGTCCGTCCCGTTGGCCAGCGCGGCCAGTGCCGAGCGGTTCGCTGTCAGCATCTCGTCGGACACGTACTCGTCGCGGTCGCCGGCCCAGAGCGTGTGGAACGTCTCGTTCGAGACGCCGTGATCCGTCTCGTTCGGTGGGCCGCTCGCCGCAGCCGGGACCGTCATGGCCCCACCCACTGAGCAGACCACCGTCGTTGTGCAGGCAAGCATGAGCAGTGTTAGAACCCGCAACTCGACCCACCTGCGACGACGTTGTTCAACAGGAACTGCAGGATGACCGTCGCGAGTGGCGCCACGAGCACACCCCAGACCAACCCCTGGTTACGGAGTTCCTTGAACTCCTTTTTCAGGTCCGACCGCCGGACCACCGGGATCGCCACAGTCGCTCCGAGGAAGACCGTTCCCCCGATGAGCGGTCCACCGAACTGAATGACGGTGAAGACGTTGCGGGCGGTCTCGGCCATGTCGGAGGAACAGAACGCCGACCCGGTCGACTGGGCCAGGACAGGGTCGACTGCGAGCACCCCCAGGAGGAGCCAACTCAGGGCAGCGGTCCGCCCTGACCACTGGAGGCGACGGTCAGTTCGGGCTGCGGTCGATACGACAGCAGTTGAGAGGTCACTAAGCGTGCGCATGGATAGACTTGGTCGCTCGCGTCCCCCACCCACCTCGGGGTCCGATGCGAGCGCACTCATTATTGTACGCCCACATATTGGGAAATAAATCTAACTGTGGTGGTTGTATTTGAGGGAGTTTCTGCGTTTCGCCGGAGAGTGGCAGTTGGCGACTGGGGTGTCGGATTCAGTGATGAACGAGAGAATCAGGCTCTCACAGGATGGGGCATGACTCCATAACAGCGTCGTGAATACGGACTTTCTAGTCATGGAGTCGAAAGCAGTGCTCGGTCAGTACTAGACACGGGACGAAACAAAGCAGCATGTCGTAGAAAGCGTCCCGCGAAATCCTTGAGGCGATCAGTACAGACCGTCAACGTATCAGAAAGTACGCCTGGGCACAAATTCACTATTCGTGTGACGATGGATAGATACGAATTGGTCCAAGTCCTTACGCTCTGGTTCGTAGTTATGACCTTTATTGTGACAACCCCCGGAACTGACAATCCGGTATTCAGCGCAATCGAAATCGGCTCAATTTTGCTAATGTATCTCCTTCCGTTGTGGATCATCATCGAACTCATTTCGGACTTCGTTGGGGATCAGTGAATCGGCGGCAGTGGTGTTCAATTCGCAGGCACAGTGAGCAGTTCCAGATCACATCCGGTTCTTGGGCGAGGACGGTCAGTACAGAGGTTCTATGCAGCAGAGTACTTACAGCAGGTCCACGGTTCGATTGGAGAGATTTTCTCAGTGCTACACTGAGCTCATCATGACATCCAAGATCCCGATTGCAAATCCAACTGCTGTTGCCTCAACAGCAAGGGAAGATCCAAGACCGGCAACAGAGACGAGATATAGACCAATCATAGCCACTGAAACAGCGGGTACTAGCGCGCGAACCATCACACGGTGGGTACGATCGTTTTTCGGGTCAGTCTTCCCCCTGGCCAGTATGATCCCTCCGATAAGGGCAATGAGAAGCGATAGACCAGCGAGAAATATACTAGCGAGACCAAGAGGCGGTTGGAGGCCAATAACGGATGGTGGGTATGCGATGACAACTGCAACAATTGCAACCCCAATTACTCGTCGGCCGACGAGACGTAGTTGCTGCTTCGTCTCATCTGCCCCACGTTCGGTCATGTTGGAGAATGAATATTATCCAGCGATAAGCTTTGTGTGATCACTACACAGTCTCTACTGACCGAATCAGACGACCCCGATTCTCCGTATGCGACATGCTGAATACGCACGCATATTGAGCACCGGATCTGCTGCTCGCCTGGTCAATATAGGTAGTTCTCATTACACTTGACGAATCCAGATAGAGGACAAGATACTACATCACTGAAACGACAAAGGTGAGTGAGCTTGTATGAATTGGTACCTCGGCCTGAATCGAGACATCCGCTGGCGGAGGGCGGGGATCCTTGGTTTGTTCAGTGTCTCCTGTCTCTATCTACTGTCTATTCTCCAAGAGCCACTGTCAATTGTTGTGGTAGCTTACACAATCTTTACGCTTGTTCTGTTGAACATCATAGGCGAAGCCACCGGATTCAACGAGTGGTTTCGAGACTTGCCGAATACAACACAGTTCCCGCTCGTCCTGTTATTGATAGTGGTCTTACAGGCGTTGGACTCGATGGCCCCCGATGCTGTATCGTACAGCGTGGCTGTGGGAATTGCTCTGATACTGCTGGCTGGAACTGTCGCGAGAGTAGTTGTGTCAAAACATATGAAGACGGAGACAGCGGATTCGGTCGTGGATTAAGGGCCACTCGGACTGCTCTCACTCTCAGTGGACAATCTACTTTGGTTGCTCAGTACGCAGCTCTATTGAGCAGTTCCAGATCACACCCGGTTCTTGGGCGAGGCCGGTCAGTACAGCTCATGTACCGGTCAGACCTTTGTCTTTAAACTCCAACGAGCAAAATGTCCGGTCATGAACCGGACTGCATTGTACACGATGATCGTTGGATTATCGCTTAGCCTTGCAGTTTCAGGAACCAGTGTCTCTGGGGTTTCTATGTCGACCGCCCTCCAATTTATCGGAGGATTACTTGCTGTCGGCAGTGGCGGAGTTCTCCTGAGAGGGGTATTCGCGCAGTCGACGACTGGCGAGTGAGCATGCGAACTGCGCGGAAGAGTCCGTTTTTCCTTAGCTATTAGTAAGCAAGAGTTGAGAAAATGCCTATGGAACGGTTGTACGTCTACAACAGCGCACTTTCAGTGATCGGACTTTCACTGGGGTTCCCAGCAGTGCGATCGCTCATTGCTGGCGACCATAGTATTCCGGTACTGCTTATGACAATCGGTGGGGGTGGGATGATTGTCAGTGCTGGCTACCAATCACTGCGAACCGATCCTGATGAGTTTGAAATCTCCGCTGCTGCCCTATTTACGTTAGTCGGTGCCGCCTGTCTGACTCTGCTCGGAACTGTTCTCTCTGCGGTGCCTGGCATCTGAACAAAATGTATTGATTGGACAGCAGCCAACCCGGTGCTTAACACGCACGCATAGTGAGCACCGAGGCTACTGTCCGCCCGGGTAGTTCAGTGTGACTACGTGGTGTCGGCGCTCTCCACTGCACGTTCAATTCCGCGGAACAGGCCTGTCACGACGAGATACGACCCAATCGCAAACATCGCGGTAGCCCCCAGTGCGCCACCTGTGCCCGTGTTCCCGAGCCGAGACCATGACGGGAAGTAGGTGACAGCGAGATGTTTCACAGTTGTCAGCGTCACGAACGCGATGAGAAGGAGTCCACAGACAACGCGGACGGCATCTGTATCCACGGGAAGCGGGAACTCATAGGGCATGGAGCGTCTGTTCTCGTCATGTGAAAGTACGTGTTTTGATTGACTCATCCACAAACCAATTGAGCAAGTCCTCCGGCCGTGTTCTGAATCAAGAAATTGTACTCACAGCAACTGAAAGGGACTGGTCGGGGGCCGTCCCCGCGACGAGTGTCTCGGTCGTGGGACGGCCACGCCCTGGGGGCTGCCCGGGCGAGGGGTGCGAGGTGTGACCGGTGCGAGGTGCGAGCACAGCGAGTACCTCGGCATGGCGAGCGGGACAACCGCGAGCCACGGGAGCACCTCGCTGCGAACGGGGAGCGACAGCGATCCGTAGCCGCTCGCGCCATCGGCGCGTCGCTGGACGGGCCCTCTCCGCGCCAGCGAATATCTCGTCCAGCGGCCGCGAGCACCCCGAGGGCGGGCCTCGACTCTGCCCTCCCACACATTTATTTCGTTATTTAATTTCAGGCAATAAATGAGTCCAATCCCTGGCCTTATCTCGTCGGTTATGGACACTCTCGACTGACACGACGCAGCAATGGCTCGCCCGTCATCGAATCCGAACCCCGACGACCTCCCCGTACCGGCCACAGAGGACCGCCCGTACCTGAAGATCCAGCCAACAGCGACACCACTCGACCCACAACAGGTCGCCGCCCAGGCCCGCAATCTCCACGGGCTCGACACCGGGGCCGACGAAGGGGTCCTCTCCCGGCTCCGTGGCTCACCACGACCGACCATCGAGTTCCTTCTGATCACCGACCACACGGCCAGCATCGAGTACTACGTCGGTATCGACCCGCCCGAAGCCCTGGACGCCCTCCGATCGATCCTCCGGCGTGCGTTCCCACCCTCCTACGAGGTGACGCGGACGAACTGGCACCCTGATCACCTGCCGACAGCCGGCGAGCACGTCGCGACCGTCGAGTACCTCGGTGATCCGGACCGCACCAAGGACTGCTACACGCAACTGACGCCGTTCGCGGAGTTCACGACGAGCGAACAGGCGACGGTACCGCTGGCAACCGTTGCCGAGGCGATGGCCGCCAGTGACGTCCCGATGGTGTACCAAGCGCTCATCGAACCACTGGCAGACCAAACCGCCGACGCCCAGCTCCGCGAACGGGAGATCGAAGCCGGGACCGACACACTCGGGGGCCAGCTCGTTGAGGTCGTCTTCGGGCCACCCGACGAGGAGCTGGATTTGACGGCGGCGGAGGAACAACGACTGGAAGAACTCCACGAGAAGGAGCTCCGGCACGCGTTCGCCGTCAACGCGCGTGTCATGGCGTGTGCCGACTCCGAACCGCAGGCCACCCACGCGGTCCGCCCCTGTACGTCCGCGTTCGGTGACGTCAGTCACACCTGTTACACCGTTACTGGCACCCTCGGCACCGACGAGGGGCTCGCCGACAATCCAGTGTATCAGCGCCTGCAGGATCGCCAGCTCGTCGGCGTCAACGAGGACGGCCTCCCCGCCTGGCTCCCCGGGACGACGACCCGCTCGCGTGGCATCCTCGCCGATCCGACGGAGGTGGGCAACTTCTGTTTCCTCGCCGGTGATGCGGTCACCCCGGACGCCAAACGGGCGCTCGGCACCGTTCCCGAGTCCCAGACGAGTGTCCCCAGACCACCGGCGGCACAGCTCGAACCGTTCCAGCAGCCGGGGCAGGCACTCGGCTACCCGCGCACACATGACGGGGCGCTCACCGAGCCGGTCGCCATCCCGCCGGCGCTCCAACCACTCCATTCGATCCTCATTGGCGGCACCGGGTCCGGGAAGACTACGAGCGTGATCAACATGAGCCTCGCCAATTTCCACGCGACGAGCGGCCCGGAGATCATCATCGACCCGAAGGGTGGGTCCATGCCCACCGAGTATCTCCGGAGCTACTACGAACGCTACGGCACCCTGGAGAACGTCCTGTACTTCGACTGCGCCGAGTGGCTGCCCGCCCTCTCCTTTTTCGACATCCACGCCGAACTCGAGGCGGGCGTCCCGAGAGCCGTCGCCGTCGAGGATCGCGTCGGCCACTACCAGGAGGTCCTCGCCCAGCACATCGGGCAGGAACAGTACGAGCGCGCCCTGCGGTCGACTGACATCATCGAGAACGTGCTCCGCGCGCTGTACGACCCGGTCCACGGCAACGACGTCCTCTCCAACCGGGAACTCCACGCGGCGCTCCGGCGACTCCACGATCGGGAGACGCCACCGGCGGTGGGTGACAGCGACCTCGAAGAGCGCCTCGACAGCATGGTGTCGAACGTCAACTCCCGGACGTTCAACGACATCATGCACGGTGCGCTCAACCGCGTGGAGAAACTCAGTACGCCGACCCACCTGAACGAGATCTTCAACCACCGGCCCAGTGGGATTCACGCCGACCAGTCCATGTTCGATTTCGCCGACTGGCTCGACGAGGACGTCGTCATCATCTTCGACACCGGCAGGTTGCGCCCGGGTGTCAAACAGGGGTTGACACTCACGCTGCTCTCGAACCTCTGGACGGCGCTCCGACGACGACGCCGTCGGAATCCCGAGGCGGACCTGCCGCTGGTCAACGTCTATCTGGAGGAGGCTGCCAGCGTCGCCCCCAGCCAGCTCCTCCAGCGCCTGCTCTCCCAGGGGCGCGCGTTCGGGTGTGCCCTGACGCTGGCGATGCAGTTCCCCGGCCAGGTGGCGGAGGCGGATAAAGAGGTGTACAGGGAACTGCTCAACAACGTCGGCACGTACGTCACCAGCTCGGTTGGCGTCGATCACGATCTCGCCCACCGGTTCGCCACGGAAGTCATGGGCAAGGAGACGATGGCCAACCGCCTGCGCGGGCTCTCCCGTGGGGAGTGGCTGGTGAACCTGCCCGGTGAGTTCGGGGGCCGGTCCCCCCAGCCGTTCGTCGTCGAGTCACTGCCACTTCCCGACGGCCATCCCGAGAGTACGGCCCCACGTCCGACCGGCTATGACGACGCCTACGAGGCCATGTGCACGCGGACCCGGACGGACTATGGACTGTCGATCGCTGACGAGCCGGGCACCGAACCCAACCACGCCGAGACGGGACGCGACGCCACGCCCGACGCGACCACAGCCGACGAGTCAGACGGGACGTCCGAGTCCAGCGGCCCACCGACGGTGTTCGACTGGACGACGCGAATGCCCACGCCAGTCACCTACGACGACCAGACGGAGACGCTCCTGTGTCTCACGTGTAACAGCCGCCACGACCCGTCGGTCGCTGGCATGCAGCAGGCGATCGAGTGTTGTCACAGTCTCGACGAGGTCGACCGTGACAACGTGCCGATCTGCGGATGTACGCTCAAGCTCGGGCCAGCCGAAGTCGCCGCCAGCGAATGGAGTCGCCGGCAGCTCTGCTTTCTGCAGGCGGTGTGCAATGCCCATCAACAGCGGTACGACCCGATCGAGTACGACATCGTGCGCGACAGCATGATCCGGCTCAAGGAGTACCTCGACGTCGACGAAACAGCGATCGACGAGCTGCTGGATGCAGACCTACTGCGACACGACGGCGATCACCCCCATCGCCTGTACACCGTGACGGCGGCCGGCCGGGACGTCATCGCGGAACACCAGCGCCAGGGCGTCGAGTACGGCCACGCCAAGGGCGATCTGGGGGAGTCCAGCCAGCACGTGTTCATGGTTGAACTCGTGCGTCGCTGGCTCGTCCAGAAGTACGCAGAGGATTCGGACTCGGACGTCGAGGAAGTCGTTCCCTATTACGAACTCCGGCAGGGCAGTGTCGACACGGCCGCGTTCATGGGGAGTGAGGAGGACGTCGAGGAGGCCACCCAGGACTACGAACACCACCGGCTCGATCTGGTGGGGCTCGACGCCGACGGGGAGATCGTCGTCACGGTCGAAGCCGAACGGATCAACAACGACGTGAACCGAGCCGTCCCGGAGGACTACGACAAGATGGCTGCCTGCGACCCGAACGAGGCGATCTGGGTCGTCATGACGCGTGGGGATGGCCATACGGTGCTGGAAACGCTGAACGATCCCCCTGCGGAGGAGCCGCGCGTCGAGAAGACGTACAGTGAGAACACGCCGCCGCGCCAGTTCAACATCGACGAGCCCGGGTTGACCGCCGTGTACCCCGTCAAGTACATCAGCCAGCAGTTGGACGAAGAGGAGTAGTGCGAGGGGACCGCAGTCGTCTCGGTGAACGGTCCGTGGACTACGCCGCCTCGGAGGAGCGGAGAGAGAGAGACGAAAGTGGCCAGTACAGGCGATCGATTCAGCAGACCGACTGCTGACCGCGCAACAGGGTATCATTGAGACGGTGGTGAGGACGGATCGCCTGCTCAGTAGACGTGCTTATCGACCGGTTTCGGAATTATTGAAAACCAAGTTCGAGAAGAGGTTCCCAACAAACACTCCAACTGATATTACGATAGTGAGTTGGACGTACGTTGCTGTACCAAATACAATCTGTTCAGCCATACCCACCATGAAAGTTCGTTTCAATTATAAGTTCCTCATCAGAGCCCCTCCAGGATAGCTACACGATAAGTTCCTGTACTGAGCGAATCGGGGAGCGAAGCACAGCTATGTGAGCCGTTGTATGACTCCCTCGAGACACCAGAGACGAGGTTCGACCTCGTGCTCGGTGAAAGGGTTCCCAGGCAACTAGCTCACCGACCGAGACGCACCGCGGAACGGACCGGACGACAGCGCAGGCGAAGGTGTTTCCGTTCCATCGTGTTCGATTATCTATGGGTTGTGCACGAAGCATAACTGTCCGTCGCACCCAGCGGGAAGTCCCGGGTATGAAGACAGAGTTACACCGCCTGCCGAGTCACGATCGCTCGGACGCACGTCGGGAACGGTGCCGAGCAAGGACACGTTAGTTCTGTCCATCGCGCACAAGTCCGCGAGAGCGCAGCGCAAGCGCGGGCGGCGTCGCTCGATGGCGCAGTCTCCCTGACGAAAGCCGAGTGTGAACGGCGCCATCCCCGCAACCCCCCTTCGTTTCGTGTCCACACTGCGTTTCAGTACCACGCACACCAGGAGCGGCGCGCTCCCGACCTGTCGAGGGCGCACGGTGAGTTCACACACGGTTCACACGGCCGGAAGAAGACGGTGAACGGTGCGATTCACCCGTGTGTGACCGGCGTGTGTGACCGAACGGCCGACGTCCGGGCGGAGTGCGAAAGTGCCGATAGCAGGCAGTTCAACCCGTCTGTATGGCGAGTCGGCGAACCAGTAGCGGCACCACGACACGTGGGATTTCCACACGCGGTTCGAATCGCCAGACGGCAACCGTGTGTGAAGGTTCGGACGAGGGGACAGTCCCAGGCACCACGCCCAGTGGGTCGTCAGCCACACTCGGATTCCGAGGGTTCAGCCCCGCTATTGCTGTGTGTGTCGGGTGTGCTATTCGGACGGGGAGTTCCCCCTGTCGCGCTCGGGGACTTCACACACGGACTGAAACCAATGACACAGGGTTTCTTCCGGACGAAAACACCGAGTGTGAAGATCCGGTTGGCGTTCGAGACGACACGAACACCGCTCTCACGTCCCCTCAGTCGCTGACCAGTGCTGTTGAATGACGGCCGTCAGGACAGTCCCTGATCTCCTCGTTCGTGGCATCGGTCTTGTATGAACCGAGCAGGAGCGGGCAACCATTCATGGACCACGACGGGACCGCACAGTCCCGTGGCCAACGATCACACTGGCGGCGACGACCCAGGCGTATCGGACGCGGTGACCAGTCAGCCAGGACGCGATCCGGGCAAGCCGGACGGCGGAACCACAGAGCAACTGTCAGAAAGGCTCACAGACACGTCCGGGGCGTCGATGGTGCCTGGCATCCGGTCGTCGACCGCCGGAGTGCTGCCCGCTGGAAACCACCGACATGAGAACGTGTGGGGGATCTGATTTCCGTCGGCAACCGGTCCCGGCACGTGCCAGCAGTACGGCTACACAGCCCAACCACAGACTGTCGAGAGATGGCCATCACACGCGGCAGGGACGAACCGAACACGACGAACGTGGACGCGGCGATCGAAGCGGTGAACGAGCACGCGCGACCGCTGTCCGACGCCCAGTTGGATCAGCTCGTCGAGCGATTCCAGGATCGCCAGGTGATCTGCATCGGCGAAGCTTCCCACGGCACGAGCGAGTTCTATCGCTTCCGGGCGAGTCTCACCGCGAAGCTCCTCCGGGAGTGCGAGCACGCGTTCGTCGCCGTCGAAGGCGACTGGACGGACTGTTACGAGGTGAACCGCTTCGTCAGAGGCCTGTCGGACCACGAGGACGCCCTGGCAGTCCTCTCGGAGTTCGACCGGTGGCCGACCTGGATGTGGGCGAACTGGGAAGTCCAGGCGTTCGTCAGGTGGCTCCGCGCCGAAAACGAGGATCGTGACGGGGACAGTCAGATCGGCTTCTACGGGATGGACGTGTACAGCCTCTTCGAGTCGATGGCGGCGGTCGTCGAGTACCTCGACGCCAACTACCCGGAGGCCGCCGAGCGTGCGCGGGCCGCCTACCACTGTTTCGAGCCCTACGGCGAGGACGCGCGGGCGTACGCCCGCTCGACGCGGCTGGTGCCCGAGAGCTGCGAGGACGAAGTCGTCTCCGTGCTCGCCGACGTCCGCAGGAACCGGCCGACGTACGACGCGGATCACGACGAGGCACACTTCAACGCGGAGCAGAACGCCCTGGTCGCAGCGAACGCCGAGGAGTACTACCGGGCGATGGTCCGGGGAAACGTCTCCTCGTGGAACGTCCGCGACGAACACATGGTCGAGACGCTGGATCGGCTCAGAGACCACCACGACGACGCGACGGCGATCGTCTGGGCGCACAACACCCACGTCGGCGACGCGCGGGCGACAGACATGGCCGCCCGGGGCGAGGTGAGCGTCGGCCAACTCGTCCGCGAGGCGTACGGCCCCGACGACGTGGCCCTGGTCGGCTTCGGCACCCACCGCGGGACCGTCGTCGCCGGCGAGTCCTGGGGCGCTCCGATGCGACGGATGCGCGTCCCGCCGGCGCGCGAGGGGAGTTACGAACACGTCATCCGGCGCGCGGACCAGACAGACTGTCTGCTCGTCAGCGACGACGTCCGCGAGACGGCCCTGGACGACGTTCGCGGCCACCGGGCCATCGGCGTGGTCTACCACCCCGAGCGGGAGTTTGGTAACTACGTCCCGACCGATCTCCCCGAGCGATACGACGCTTTCCTGTTCGTCGACCAGACCGAAGCGCTACATCCCTTCGACGTCGAAGCCGACCAGCGGGAGGTTCCGGAGGCGTATCCCTGGGGTTTCTGACGCGGTGCCGTCCGGCACTCAGGCCTCCAGCCACCAGCCGAGGAGTTTCTCCTGTGCTTCCCGATCGCGGTCGGAGCGGGCGCGCGTCTGGGCGTGTTCCTTGTCGTCGAGGACGGCCCGCTCCAGGTGATCGCGGGCCTCTCGTATCGAGGGGGCGGCGCCGTACGCCTCGCCGGTGCCGGAGAAGCGACCGCGGTCGGTGAACAGCCGGATCGTCGTGCGGATGAGCGGCATGCCGCGGAGCGTCTCTTTGTGCTGGTGGAGGATGACGTACGCCTCGATGACGTCCATGTCCGCGTACTTCTCGTCGACCGCCTCGATCATCTCGGCGACGTCCCGGCGGCTCACGCCAGTGAGCAGGTCGATGCCGAAGATCTGGATGCGAATCGACTCCGTTTCGGTCCAGGTCAGCGAGCGCAACACGTCCGTCAGCGTGACGATGCCCGCGGGTTGGTCGGTCTCGTCGACGACGACCAGCGACGCGTACTGTTTGTCGAGCATCTCGGCGGTCGCGTCCCCGAGCGAGGCGTCGAAGGACACGGTCGCCACGGGGACGTTCATCACGTTGCGGGCCGGCAGGTCAAGCAGTCTCGCCTCGAAGCCGGCGCGCTCGCCGTAGCCACCGTGGGTCCGGAACTTCGGGAACGATCCCTCTCCGCCGTGGAAGTCGAACCCACCGGAGTCCCCGCCTTTCTCCTGTGTGGTCTCCCGGAGGATGAACGCCAGGAGATCGTAGATGCTCACCATGCCGAGCGCCTCGCGGGTGACGCCACCGCCAGTCGACGCCTCGTTGATGACCGGGAGCCGCGAGATGCCGTGTTCTCGAATCCTGTGGAGCACTTCTCCCAGCGTCGTGTCGGGGTTTGCAGTCACCAGGTCCTGGGTGTACACGTCGGCGACCTCGAGCGCGTCCAGGTTCGAGCGGACTGCCTCGGCAATTCCCCGGGCGGTGACGACCCCGTCGAACTGGTCGCCCTCGAACACCGGGAGCAGCTTCAGCTGGCTCTCGACCATGAGCCGGGCAGTCTCGCGCACGTCCTCGGTCCGGCTCACTCTGGGCGGATCGTCGCGCATGACGTTCCGGACGCGCTCGTCCGGCGCGTGCCGGGAAGCGAGCAGCTGGCGGTGCGTGACGACGCCCGAGAAATCGCCGTCCGACGTGACGACGAGGACGCGACGTTCCTGCTCGGCGAACGCGCCGAGCAGTTTCGAGACGCGCTCCGCCTCGTCGATCGTCTCGTACTCGGTCGTGACGATTCCTGTAATGTCCATTGTGAACGTCTGGCAGGCACGGCGTTTCAATTCGCTGCCGTCGCATGCAAACACACCCAGCCATCGCAGGCAACGTGACTAACCTCGACAACTGCGAACGTCCCGCTATGCACTTCGACCAGTTCCTCGGCGCCGTCCAGAACCGCGCGCAACTGGATTCGAGCGGGCCGGCCCTGCGGGCGACGCGGATCACGCTGACGACCCTGAGCGAGCGCATCCAACCCGACGAGGCCGACGACATGGCGGCCCAACTCCCGATGGAGATCGACCGGTTCGTGAGCGAGGTCGACACCGTCGAGTCCTTCAGCTTCGATGAGTTCGTCGACCGCCTGCTCGAGCGCGGCGGGTACGACGACGACGAGCGCGCCGACGCCGTCTTCCACGCACAGGCCGTGATGGCCGTCGTCAGCGAAGCCGTCGACGAGAACGAACTCCAGCAGGTTCGGGACCAACTGGCGGAGAAACAGGGCTGGGACGAACTGTTCGAGGTCGCAGAGCACGAGGAGGGTCTCAGCCCGGGAGAGGGGTGATGAACCGAACCCCTCGACGCCATCGCCGACCACGGCGGCCGTGCGGTGCTCCAGGACGCCCGTGAGCAACTCCCCAACGAGTTCGCCACCATCTTCGAGACTGACGATCGACGAGGGGAGTGAGCACCCGGCTCGACGGCCTGCACGTGCCAGCCAACTCGTTTTGCTGCCACCGCCCCAACGGCGACCATGGCCGAAGACCTGCCGACGCGCGACGAAATCGACCGGGGCATGACCGTCGAAGTCGTCCAGGAGCAGGACAACAACCCGGGCGAACCGCTCATCGGCGACGTGCGCGTGATCTTGACCGACGAGCACAGCCACCCGCAGGGCATCAAGGTCGAACTCGACGACGACGTGACGGGGGGCGTCAAAGAGATTCACCCGGACGAAGACGACCGGGACCTCCCCCAGGGCGGCGGGTAAGAGCGTCACGGAACGGGGTACGCGCGCGCCAGTCCGACTGCCGGCACCAGAAACGCGAGCGTCGCGAGTCCCCAGAGCGGGGCAGTCACCGCAGCCAGCGCTGCCTCCAACACGACGAGTGCGAGCACGCACGACTCGCCTGCAGCCGTGACGATCGCAGGGAACGGTGCGACGTACGCGGTGACGATCGTGCGAGCCGTCCACAGGAAGAACGCCAGCAGAAGCGCGAACGCCGTCGCCGCGCTGAACAGCGATGGCGTGCGCGCGGCGACGTACCAGCCGGTCGCGACGGTCGCCGCGGCCGCCCCCAGCCCAGCGACGACGATCGGACCGCGGTGGCGCCCGTCCGGCTGGCGTCCAGCCATCCCCGTCACCGCGGCGGCGTACCCGCCCGTCACTACCGGCGCGACGACCAGTGGCCAGGGCAGCCCTGCTGTTCCGCCGGCTGTCACTCCCAGCACGACGTTCAGTCCACGTGTCGTCCCCATCCCCAGCGATCCCAGCGGCGTTCGGATCAGGAAGCCGTCGTAGAGGACGACCGTTGCCACGAGGAGGGCGGTCACACCGGCAGCCAGCGGCGAGACTGCTCGCGCGCCCAGGACCGCGGCCGCGAAGAGCACCCCGCCGAGACCGAAGCCGGCCCACCGGGAAAGGTACCCCCGAGGGATGGGCCGTTCGGGGTTCGCGACGGCGTCGCGTGGCGCGTCGACCGCGTCGTTGAGCGTCGCCCCGCCGGCAGAGACGAGCATCGAGACGGCGATAACGCCGACCAGGTGTGTGAACGGCACTGATCGACCGGCAGCGACGACGAGCGCCGCCCCGAGCACCACGTCCGGCGGCGCCGTGAAGAGAGTCTGGAGGCGAACGAGCGAGGCAACGGTGACGACCCGCCGACGCAACCGCTCACCGACTGCCACCCTACTCCCACCCGCGTTCGTCGAGCCAGCCCAGTGCGTCACGAACAGTGAACGCTCCCTGTCGAGCCAGTTCGACGCCGTCCTCGCCCGCCGCCTCGGACTCGTCGACGACGTCATCGCCTCCCCGGCGGCTCAAAATCGTATGCGAGTCGATACTCATCGTGCCTGCCGACCCCACTACACAGGCATCGTGTTTTGTTATGGTGAGCTAGGGAAGCGTTCGCACCAGTAACCACACCTGAAAGCGGTCGGTTCGCAGACACTCCGACGCGTCGCTGTCGCGGTCGGGACCGAAGCCCGAGCGAACGGCAGCGCGGTCGGCCGTCAGTCCCGCTGCGACGAGGATTTCGTCGCCGGAACGATCGGATTCACCCCGGTCGGCCGAGCGTCGCGCGGCGAGACGCGCGGGCGGCGTCCGCACGACCGGACACAGACGGCCGCTGTCCGGCAGTTTCACTTTCACTCCGCATGGCTCGGTTACAAATCCCTCCACCTCCCATACACGTGTAGAGGGCGATCAGCCCTCCTAGTGTCACACGCTCCAATTCCCCTTTTCCCGGCCCGACGTCACCGAGAGCCATCAGTGGCCGGTGCCGTCTCGCAGCGAGATTGAAATGCGAGGCCGACGTAGTGACACATAGTCGTGAGCTCGCCCTCCCATCGGTGCGACGGCTGCGGTGCGACGCTTCAGTCAGTCGACGAACTCGACAGACGATCCGGCACTGCGGGCCGGTCGTGGTCGTGTACCTACTGCGGCACGTCGGTCCCGGCGATCGTCGCAGAGAAACTCAGCCACCACCGCGACGGCTCCGCGACCGACCGCCGGTCCTGAGCGCCACCGCGGCGCTGTCGGACAGGACGCCCCTCGTTCATTCGCACGAAGGAAATAAGTAGGACGCCCGCGAGATGTCATTCGAAATGGCAGAACCAGGTCGCGAGACGGAGTTCACAGAATCGGAAGTGATCGATGTGTTCAAGACGCGCGAGGATTACGCCGAACCGCTCACTGCGACCGAGATCGCGGACCGGCTGGACTGTTCACGGCGGACCGCACTGAACAAGCTCCACGCACTGCAGGAAGACACCGACATCACGAGCAAGAAGGTCGGCGGACGGAGCCGAGTCTGGTGGATTCCAGTGCCCGTCGATCAGTGAATCGATTCGCCCCCAAAACCGCGAGCCGCTCCGTCTAGTACGCCCAGTCCCCGTGTACGTCCCTGGCGTGTTCGAGGAGTTCCTCCGTCGTGTCGAACTCCTTGCCACAGCTACACGTGTGGTATGCCGCCGACGGCTGGCTTGTCGCCATGACCACTACAACGGTTCGGAACCTAATAATTGTTTACGAGGTGCGTGAACGCAACGCACACCTATCGCGGGAGCCGAGCGGCGGGACTGCGGGGAGGAGCGACGCTACTCGCAGACGTCGTCGAGTCCCCACGCTTCCGCACGTTCGCGGGCTTCCTCGCGGGCCTGTTCGCGGATGGCCGCGATCTTCTCTTCGTCGTCGAGGAACGCCTCGACAGCGCTCGTGGACCTGTGTCCGTCGTCGTTGTCCTCGGTCGTCCGGGACCGGTCAGTCGGTGCGAGTTGTCGCGTGCGCTCGGCGAGCGATTGGTCACCCGCCAACCGCTCGGCGGGCATCCCCGGCGGCACCAGGAGGTCCGTCGTCTCGTGGAGGTCTTCGACCGTCGCGACCGGGAGCGAGACGAGTTGCAGCCGGTAGGGACCGGGAACAGCGAGATCGGCCAGGGCTGCCGGACCGCCGCGATCCGTGTCCGTGTGATAGGCCAGGACGGGCACGCCATTCTTCGTAACGGGGTGCGCACCGACTGAGATTTTTATGAGATGACGGGGGAAGGGTGCATCATCATGGGAAAACCACGCATGTCGGCGGATCCACGGGATCGAATGGGCGTATACAAACGAATAGCGCAAGTCCCCGACCGCTATCGGCTTTCGAGTTACGCTGCTGAGTACGAGGGGAGAGAGACCTGGGCCGAATATGTGGACGAGGAGATACCGGACGACCGGCGAGAACGGTTCATGGACGACACTGAACGGGTCGAACGGCGATGGAAATCACATATGGAGAGCCGGGACCGTCACCATGCGCTTGCCACGCCAACGGATGTAGAACAGTGGTGTTCCTGGTTAGTTACTGAATTCAGTATCGGGCATGCCTACCATCCATACTGGTGTCGTGTCGAGGAGTTCTATGACTATCTGTATTGGCACACGGATCATTCCCATGTCTACAATCCGTTCCTTATGGCCGCTGCCGAGTATCCAGCAGCGGGACGGATCTGGGAAGAAAAGACGAGTTCTCTCAAGTGGGTGGCCGAAGATGAGTGGTGAGACTCCTTCTGAAGACGGAGCGCGCGCTCGCCAAGATCTGGCCGACGCAATTGGACGATGTCTCGACCCGCTCGCCGAGTTTGAACAGGAGATCAAAACGACATTCGCGACACGGGAAATCGACCCGCTTGATATTGCGCAGACCAAGGTGGTGGAATCCCGCTGCTTGACAGAGCGTACCCGAAACGAGTACGACCGTGTATTCAGACAGTGGCGCGAACACATGCACCAGCAGGGTCGATACCTAGCCTGCCCGAGCGAAGAGCATGTTCACGCATTCATCGAACGTGAGCGTGAGACGAAGGGAAACGCCGACAAGACGGTTATCTCCAAGTTAGAGCGTCTAAACGTCGCGTACGAATACTGGCAGAATGATCCAGCGTTCCCCCACTCGCAGGAGTACAATCCCTTCCGACTCGCGAAGCAGCAAACCGATTTCTCGGGGGACTCGCCAAAGGAGGTACCTCGAATTCCCATCACGGAGTTGCAAGATATTGTCGGGGCCGTGACCGACATTCGCGATCTGGCGATTCTCACGCTACAGTTGAAATTGGGACTGCGAGCCACAGAATTGTGTAATCTCCGGCTGAGCGACCTCTGCCTCGAACACGATGAGCTTAATCGACATTACGAAAGTCTCGGCGAGTGCGCTGTGCTTGAAAACAGACAGAATGCGGTCTACATTCCACACGACCGTGATGGCAACAAATCCCCGTGTCCCCGGATTCTTCCGCTCGATAATGAAGTCCGTCGAATAGTGAGTCGGTATCTATTGCTCCGGCCGACAAGAGACACGCCCGAGATATTCCTATCGAAAGCCCGACATCTGCCACTGAACAAGCAAGCAGTCAACGACGTGTGGAAAGAAACGTTCCATCCAACATACAGTGAGACCGACGAGTACAGGGCCGTCACCAGTCACTTTGGACGGCACAGATTTACAACGTATTGGCGTGTTGAACAGGGAATGAACCGCGAGCTGATCAAGTATATGCGTGGGGATCGTTTCGGGAGTACCCAGGCTGATGATCGAGCAAGTATCCATGACTATATTCACACCTATTATGAGGATATCGAGCCGATCTATCGGGATCAAATCTTTACTATAACAGAATAAGGAAGGGACTGCGTAACGAGAGGTACTCAGTGCTGTTTTGATGGATTCTACAATATATGTCTGGGTGGGATGTGATGGCTACAGAGGGTGAGTTCAGCACCTCGACTTCATTTCTTTCAGCTCCTGCCCAATGAATCGGTTGCTCAGTGTGCGTGCGGGCTGAGAATCATCCACTGTAGCAATCGGTAGTTTGCTGTATGGGCTTACCCGGTGACGACATCTGCCCGCTATTCCCCTTGAATGATACTCCGTAGTGCCGTCCCAGTCCCGAACCCAAGCAGTCCGACGACTACTGTATTCGGGAGATCGATCCACACTATCTGCCGCAGTATCGTGACCACTCGCCTCAAGAGTGGAGTACTGGTGAGAAACAGGCCATACTCAACTGCTGCTGGGAGAAATACTGAAAATGCGACGACCAGGCTGATGAGAACGCCGCCGCGTCGGTATGCAACAATCCCAGCCGCGACATAGGCAACACTGTTCGCCGCCACGCGGATCTGAAGGTACCCTCTCCTGAGCATTGGACTGGGTGCGACGATGTAATACCCTAGAAATGCGGTGAAGAGTATGGCTGCGCCGATGAGGTGCCTTTGCCGACGCTTCCCGTGATTTCCAATCAGTACTCGCTTCCAAGCGCCACCCATGTCTGGACTCTCATAATGAGCGCTATTCTTTCGTTATCAGCCTATTGTTGTACGTCGGTGAGATATTCCCCCTCTACTGAGCGAAATTGAGTGGGAACTAGCTGGTCGAACTGCCCAGCGCGTCTGCAGATATATTAGATAGATGCTCGATATGCAGTGAACATCCTCCAGAGAAACACGCTGAGGACTGCCAAGAATACTGGACTGCTTAGGTGTAAAAATGCGAGAAATCCAGTGAATTCTGGTTGAATACTTGCTGTCAGGAAGAACCAGAGAAGCCCCCAGAGAAGCGTTGCACCGAGAATCTGCCGTATGGCACTCATTGTTTGCGCGGCTTTATCCGCTGGGGTCAACGAGTCGGTCGCCATAGTGTAGATTCACGATTGTCAACAATAACGCCATCGCCTTCCTCGGTTCGGGACTACTGTTCGTTCTCCCTGTACTGATCGACCGGAAAACATACCATTTAACCGGAATTAAAGCGCTGCCGTGAAGCGTTCTCGCCGTCAGATCCTTGCGCTCTGCATGGGTGGGGCGACAGCCCTCGCTGGCTGCCTCTCATTCGCCAGCGGTCCAGAACAGACTCGACTCCGGTGCTTAGAGGTCAGTAATAATCACGCTGACTCCCACACGCTCCACGTACGCGTCACGTCCGACGGTGAAGTCGTTCACCGCTCCACACATGAGCTCCGGTCGCGGATGGGGCCAAGAATCGCGGTCAATCAAACATGGCCAAACGAGTCCGGCCAGTACTCAGTATCTGCGCGTCTTGACAATCGCTCGGAGTGGGTTCGTACCAATCTCACACAGGACCAAACGGAGGACGGACATCACATTATCGTGGAAATCAACTCCTACGACTCAGAGACTACCAGTGAGCGAGCAACTCCCGAAATAATGCTGTGGGACTCGGAAAATCCCAAAGAGACCTGCGAAGACGAGGTGTAAGCCTCGACAGGCTGGACGCTGCCAACCAGTATTCTTGATGAGTGGTCTGACTGATCACCGGCTATTCATTCTGATCGGCAATCTGGCGTGCTGACTATGCGCCCTGTTTAGCACATCAATTCTTACAGACATAATACAGGTTGCATGACCTGTGCCCTATAGGGAATGTTGACATATCCCGACGGACGAACTCATCACATCGGTCACGGACCAGGATTGGGCTCCTTGGGAATGACGGCACTTCGGAAGCGGTCGGCGACGGCCCCCGCCTCCCCGGCGCGGACGTCGAGCGTCCGGGCAGCGTTCCGATAGGCCTCGGCGGCGGCGGTCGCCGGCGCGTGCGCGAGCAGCGGTTTCCCGGCTCTGCGTGCCGCGCGGACGGCGTCGCTGTCCGGAACGGTCGCCAGCGTCGGGCCGTCGAAGTAGCGCTCGCTCTTCTCGGCGACGCGCGTGACGTCCTCGGAGTCGCTCACCTTGTTGAAGATCGTCCCGGCAGTGTCGGTCCCGTAGGAGTGGGCGTACTCCTGGACCTTCAGCCCGTCCGAGAGCGCCGGAATCGTCGGCTGGAGGACGACCACGACGCGGTCGGCCAGCACGACGGGGAGGACCGCCGACTTCGAGGCGAGCGTCGCGGGCGAGTCCAGCAGGATGACTTCGGTGTCGGCGGCCAGCGTCGCCACCACGTCGCGTAACCGCTCTGGGTCCGCGGCCTCGAACCCCGCCAGACTCGTCCCGCAGGGCACGACGTCCATCCCGAAGCGCTCGTACACGGCCGCCTCCGCGGGCGCGCCGCCCGCGACGAGCACGTCGTGCAGCGTCGTCTCGACCGATTCCAGCCCGGCGTGAAAGAGCAGGTTCGCCATCCCCGTGTCGGCGTCGATGACCGTCACGTCGTGCTCTTCGGCCAGTGCCATCCCGAGCGCGAGCGTGCTCGTCGTCTTGCCAGTTCCCCCTTTCCCACTCGCCACCGCGAACGCCTCGACCATTCACCCAACTGTCTGTGCGATATCAGATTTAAACCTGCGGTTGGCCGTTCAGAATCCGAGCGGGTCGAGATCGACGTTCGCAGCGACGAGAGCGGCGGCGCGGTCGTACGGGTCGTGCGCGTCGCGGTCGCCCTCCGGACGCTCGCGATCGGCAGCCGCGAACACGTTCTCGACGAACGCCTCGCGCACGCACGCGTTCTCGAAGATGCCGTGCAGATACGTTCCTACCACGCGCTCGGTGGCGGCGCCCCCCGGATCGTCGTTACGCGCAGCGGGAAACGGCCGGTCGATCTCGCCGATTGCCGTCGTCCTGCCCATGTGAATCTCGTACCCAGTGACGGGACCGCTCGCCCCCGAGAACGGACCGACGCCCGCGAGGTCTCGCGTGACCGGATCGACCTGTTTGTCGCGTTCGAAGTGGGTCTCGACGGGCAACAGTCCGAACCCGTCGACGGTCGTCTCGTCGCCGGTCCCCTCGACGTCGGCGTTCGTGATGCGTTCGCCAAGCATCTGGTAGCCGCCACAGAGCCCGACGACGATTCCCTCGAAGGTATCGATCGCGGCGTCGAACCCGGCCTCGCGGAGTGCCAGCAGGTCGTCCACGGTGTTTTTCGTGCCGGGGACGACGACGGCGTCGGCAGCGTCCAGGTCGGCGTCCAGCGGCAGGTACGCGACGCGGACCCCGGGAACCCGGGCCAGCGGTTCGAGGTCGGTGAAGTTCGAGACGCAAGGGAGCCGCGGCACGGCGATCGTGACGGTCCGGTCGTCGGGCGCGCCGTCGTCGGTGCCGTGGACCGCGCGCCGTCCCGCGGGCGGGAGCGAGACGCTGTCTTCGGCGGGCAGACCGGGATCGTCGTGGGGAATCACGCCCAGGATCGGCACCCCGGTTCGGTCTTCGACCTCCGCGATAGCGGGGTCGAGCAGCGAGCGGTCGCCCCGGAACTTCGTGATGACCGCGCCCACGAGTCGGTCCTGGAGGTCCTCGGGGAGCAGTTCCACGGTGCCGACGAGCGAGGCGAAGACGCCGCCGCGTTCGATGTCCGCGACGAGCAGCACGTCGGCGTCGGCAAACCGCGCCGTCTCGACGTTCGCGAGGTCGCGCTCTCTGAGGTTCGGCTCCGCGATGGAGCCGGCCCCTTCTGCGACGATCACGTCGTACCGGTCAGCCAGCCTCTCGTGAGACTCCCGGGCCGCTGCCAGCGCCCGCTCCCAGTAGTCCTCGTAGTACTCGCGGGCCTCGTAGTGAGCCACGGCCGTTCCCTGGATCACGAGCTGGGACTCGCCCTCGCCGCGGGGCTTGAGCAAGACGGGATTCATGTCCGTCGTGGGCGAAACGCCCGCCGCCTGGGCCTGGACGTACTGAGAGACGCCGATCTCGCCCGTGTTCCCGTCCGGGTCCGCGACCGCGCGGGCGTTGTTGCTCATGTTCTGTGCCTTGAACGGTGCCACGTCCACGCCGCGGTCGCTGAGCAGCCGGCAGAGGCCAGCGGCGACGGTGCTCTTTCCGACGTGGCTGGCCGTCCCCGCGATCAGGAGCGTCCGACCCATTCGTTCCGTCCGTTCTGACGCGTCGGCGAAGAATCTGCCGTCCCGGCCCCGGCGCGGCCGAGGGTCCGGTATTCATAACAGCGGGCGGCATACTCACCGGTACACCCAGACGGGACGACGATGACCCTCCAGAAAGACTTCGAGACGCACCTGTCAGTCGGCGACGTGACGGTGACCGAACGCGACGTCGAGATGTTACGCGCCATCGACCGCTACGGGTCGATGCACCGCGCCGCCGAGGAACTCGGGCGGTCCTATCCGCACCTGCAGCGGCGTCTCGTCGAGATCGAGGACGCCGCCGGCGAACTCACCGAGCGCTCGCGCGGTGGCGAAGGCGGCGGCGGAACGACGCTCACGCCGGCGGCGCGCGACCTCACTCGCCAGTTCGCGCGCCTGCACGCCGAACTCCACGGCGTCGCGTCCGTGACCGAATCGGTCCTCGCCGGCACCGTGACCGATCGCGACGGGGAGATCGCGACCGTCGCGACCGACGCCGGCCCGGTGGCCGCACTGGTTCCCGACGAGGCGTCCGACGTGGAAGTGTGCATCCGCTCGGACGCCGTCGTCCTCCGTGACCCCGACGGCACGACCGACGCCGCCGACACGAGCCTTCGCAACGATCTCACCGGAACCGTCACCGGCGTCGAAACCGGTGACGCCGTCGCGCAGATCACCGTCGAACTCGACGGGACCGACAGTCCAGAACTCGTCGCACTGGTCACCGAGCGGAGTCGCTCGTCGCTGGCCCTCGAACCGGGTCGCCGCGTCGTCGCGTCGTTCAAGGCGACGGCCGCTCGGGGGATCGACGCGACGGCGTAGCCACTCGAAAGGTATCGACACTGAAAGGGAACTGTGTGTGACTCCTGGGGACCAGGAGCGTGTGACCCATCCTCCATCTGCAGCCGGAGAGGGGATCAGTAATGAGCTTTCTGGTGGCGTTCGCCGCCCGTCGGACGGTCGTCTGCCGGGTTCGCTCAGAACTCGGTCCCCTTCCGCGCCCGCTGGCCGGCGTCGATCGGATGGGCCTCCTTCCTCACGTTCGTCACCAGGTCGGCGTGATCGACGATCGCCTCGGGTCGCTCGTGGCCGCCAGTCAGGACGAGTTCCATGGTCGCCGGTTTGTCCTCGATGAGAGCGATCACGTCGTCGGGGGGGATCAGGCCGCGGTTGGCAGCGTACAGCACCTCGTCCAGAATCAGCATGTGGACGCCGTCCTCGGGGTCGCCGTCGAGCGGCAGTGGCTCGGTGAGGGCCGCCCGGGCCGCTCCATCGATCAGCTCGCGTGCGCGGGCGAGCGCACCCCGGGCGCGGGCCTCGTGTTCGTCGTCGTCGCTCCCGTCGAGGAAGCCGTGCCAGCCGTAGTGGCCGGCGTTCTCGTAGCTCATGCCCGGCATCGCGGCGATCGCGTTGTACTCGCCGCGGACGTCCTCGACTGAGGCGGTCCCGCCCTTCATGAACTGGAGCATGTGGACGCGGTAGCCGTGTCCGGCGGCACGGAACCCCATGCCGAGCGCTGCCGTCGTCTTGCCTTTGCCGTCGCCCCACCAGACCTGCACGAGGCCGAACTCGTCGGGTGCGGCGGCCTCGATCGCCCGCGCTTCGAGCGGCCTCGTCTCGTCCGCGTCGTCGGCGTCAGTCATACCTCGATTTCGGGGCGCCGGCACCTATGTCTCCCGGTGTTCCGTGACCCTCAGACGGTCGCTCGATCTCGAATCGCGTCGAGTTCCGCCCGCGTCACGCGGACCTCACCGAGCCGGTACTTCCCCGAGTCCGGACCGTGGCAGTCCGAGCCCCCGGTCGCGAGCAGATCGTTCGTCTCGGCGAGGTCGGCAGCCGTCTGGACGCCGACCTCGTTCCGTTTGGCAGGGCCGCTGTCCCCGCCGTACGGGTACGCGACCTCGATGGCGTCCAGTCCCGCGTCGGCGAGGGTCGCCACCAGCTCCGGGACGCCGTCCGAGCGGATGCGACCGGGGTGCGCGAGCGACGCCACGCCGCCGGCAGCGTGGATCGCGTCGATGACCGCGGTGTAGTCCTGCCGCTCCATTTCGACGTACGCGGCGCTGTCGGTGCCCAGATACTCCGCGAACGCGGCGTCGATCGAGTCGACCAGCCCGGCGTCGACCAGCGCCTGTGCCACGTGCGGGCGGCCGAGGCTTCCCCGCGCCGCTGCCTGCAGGTCGTCGTAATCGAGCGAGAGCCCGGTCGCCGCGTTCAGGTTCTCGATCAGCGCTTCGTTTCGCTCGTGGCGAAACTCGCGAGCGCGGGCGAGCAGCTCGCGTAACCGTTCGTTCTCCGGCGAGACGTAGTAGCCGAGAATCTCGATTTTCGTTCCCTCGACGTCGGCTCTGGCCTCGACGCCGGTGACGACCTCTAACCCGTCCCGGCGGGTCACCGGCTCGGTGAGCGTCTCGCTGATCGCGTCGTGGTCGGTGATCGCGATCGCTTCCAGGCCGCGGTCGGCCGCCTGGGCGACGCGTTCCGCGACCGAACTCGTCCCGTCGGACGCCGTCGTGTGTACGTGCAGGTCGGCGATCCCCGCGCTCGGCTCCATAGAGCCACTTTCGGACGCTCCGGAAAAACGACATCGGCTCGCCCGTCTACGGCTGGAAGACGTCGGCCGTCCGCTCGGTCCGGACGCCGTACTCGGCGTCGGCCACCGACCCCGGACGCGTGCGGTCGGCGTACCGCGCGTCCAGACTCGCACGAAGCGCCTCGCGGACGCACGCCCGCGTCGCCGCCCCGACGGGGGTCGCGCTCCCCGCGAACGCGGCCCGCTGGCCGGTCGGGTCACAGCCGACGACGACCGCGTCCGAGGTCGTCCCCGTGAAGCCGGTCTCGGCCACCAGCGTCGCGGTCTTCGCCTCGACGGCGGTCGACAGCAGCGTCGCCAGGGCGCCGTCGGACAGCGCACGGGTCGTCCCGACCAGGAGGTTGACCGTCCCCGGCGGGGCGGGGTCCTCGCCGGGGGCGCTCGGCTCACCCGTGGGCGCCATCGGCAACGCCGCGGGATTCGAGACGCCGGCAGTCGCGAGCACCGTGACCGGGCCCGCGCGTGCGCCCCGAGCGTGCGTCAGGTCGACCCCCGTCAGGAGCGTCGGCCCCGCTGTCGTGAACCCGGCGTGCTCGCGGCGCTCGGTGCGGTAGGCGTCGAGGTCGGTCCGGTCGAACCCCTCGGGCACGGAGACGTTGTAGGCGGCGTCGGCGGTCCGGTAGCCGCCGTCGTGCCCGGTCGCGAGCCAGCGCGTGTCCGGTCGGTGGGCCTGCAGAACGCCCGACTCGACGGTCGTCGCGAACATCAGACGCCCAGCGCCGTCAGGAGCCGATCGTTCTCTTCGGGCAGGCGCACCGCGACCCTGAAATGCGAGTCCAGCCCGCGGAACGTCCGGGCGTCGCGGACGGCGATGTCCTGCCGGCGGGCCCGCTCGATAGCCTCGTCCACGGCGTCGCTCGACCCCGCATCGAGGAGGAGGAACGGCGCGTCCGACGGCCGAACGTCGAACCGGTCGGCCAGGCGGTCGGCCATGCGAGCGCGCTCGCTCGCCACCCGTTCGCGCGTCTGTCTGACGAACACGGTCTGGTTCATGCAGTAGGTCCCCACTGCTTCGGCCGGGACCGACAGCGACCAGGTCCGGCGCGCCGCCGCCAGTCGGTCCCGGAGCCGGCCGGTCGCGACGGCGAAGCCGGCGCGCAACCCGGGCAGGCCGAACAGTTTCGTCAGCGAGCGCGCGACGACGACGCCGTCCTCGCCGGCGAGCGACGGCTCGTTCGTGAACCCGAGAAAGGCCTCGTCGGCGAGCACCACCGTCTCCGCGTCGCGACACCGCTCGGCGAACGCGCGAAGCGCCGCCGGGTCGTAGCTGTCTCCGGTCGGATTGTTCGGGTTGCAGAGGATCACCATCGCGTGGTCGGCCGGGTCCACCGAGAACAGGTCGTCGTGAGCGTGGAAGACGGGTTCGGCGCCCTGGAGTCGGACTTCCCGCGCGTACTCGCCGAAACTGGGCGTCGGGACGACCACCGACTCGCCGGATCGAACCGTCGTCTGGATCGCCAGTCGGATGGCGGCCAGTCCGCCCGGCGTCGGGACGACGCGCTGTGGGTCACAGCCGACGTAGTCACCGGCCGTGATGCGGTAGGAGCTGTAATCGTCGGCCGGGTAGCGCCGCGCCGTCGGCAGGACGGTCTGGTACACTCGCGTGGCCCCCTCGGGGACTTTGGGGTTGATATTCGCACTGAAATCCAGTATCTGGGGGTCGTCGGTGCTCCCGTGCGGGACGCGCGCTCCCTCAGCTAACGAGTCGTCACCGGTGTCCGGGCCTCCCTCGGCATCGAGGAGCGAGTCAACCGCGTCGGGGTCCATCGGAGTAGGATACACGAAGACACCAACATAATACTTTAGGGTCGTGACAACGGCCGGACTACTCCAGCAACCGTTCGGCGACCGACGCGTCGGCGGTCCGATTCACGTTGACCGCCAGTCGCGCATCGTACGACAGTCGGACGGCGTCGCCCGCCGATCCGACGACGTTCAGCCCGACGGGCGCGACGGTCCGGCCCTCGTGCGGTTTCGTCGTGTCCGAACTGACGCCCAGACACTCCTTGAGCGCGGCTGGGACCGCGACGGTCAGCGATTCCCCGTCGCGGTCGTGCGCGGCAGCGAGCGTCTCGTCGACGAGGGCGGGCGCGAGCAGCGGCAGGTCCGCGACGCACGTGAGGACGGGTTCGGCGATCCGGTCGTCGTCGAGGACGGTCCCGAGGTCCGCTACGTATCCCTCGCCCGGCGTCTCGATAATCGTACAGTCCGTGCGCTCGCGAACGTGCTCGCGCGTCGCGGGCGCGTGCGGTGAGACTGCAGTGTAGACGGAGTCGGCCCGACTCGCGGCCAGCGCGTCACAGACCCGGTCGACCATCGGCCGGCCTGCGACCTCGAACAGCGGTTTCTCCGCGTCGGCGCCGAGGCGCGTGCCGCGACCGCCACACATCACGACAGCGTCCACGCCATCACCCCCGCGTGGAGCGCGACCAGGCGCGCGAGTTCGTTCGCCGCCCCGAACACGTCGCCGTTGACGCCGCCGAGATTGGCGGCGGCCCAGCGTCTGAGTGCGAGGGCGGTCCCCACGCCGGCGACCAGCGCGACGAACGCGACGGGCGTGGGAACGGTCGCGAGGACGGCCGGAATCGCCACCAGCACCGGCTCCAGCAGGTCGTCCTCGTCGGAGACGCGGGTGAGCTGTGCGCCGAGCCCGTCGAACGGCGCCTCACCCAGACAGGCCAGCGTCGCCATCCCCAGTTTCGCGCTCACCTCGCTGGCGACGACGAGCCCGATCGCCTGGAACGTGGGCATCCCGGCCAGTGCCAGCCCGGCCAGGACGAGACCCGCGACGAGGCCCGCGAGGGCGATCGTCCCGCCGACGCCGACCGCGCTGTCTTTGAGGACGCGGCGGCGCGCGGCGAGGTTCGCGTCGTCGGCCGCCTCGCCCTCCTCGTGGACGACCGCCGCGTCGGCGAGGTCTGCGACGCCGTCGGCGTGATTGATCCCCGTCACGAGGACGAGCGCGATCGGAAAGAGGAGTGCGACCGTCGGCGCGGGCAGCCCGAGCGCGAACGGGACGGCGGCGAGCGCCCCGACGAGATAGCCCACGGGAACGAACGCCGCCGGCCGCCGCCGGAACGCCTCCCAGGACTCCAGCTCAGTTCCGACGGGAAGTCGCGTGAGGAAACCGAGCGCCCCGCGCGAGGCCAGCGCGAACCCTTCGCCGACGCTATCTCCCGAGTCGAGCGTCTCGTCTCCGCGTCGCTCTGCCCGATCGTCCGTTGCTCGGTCGCCGTCGGACGGGGAAGCGCCCGCGTCGTCCGTAGTCGGTCCGTCGGTCACGTCCTCGGGCCGGTCAGTCACGAAAGCATCACCTCGGGGAGGGCAAGGACGGCGGCGGCGACCACGTAGGCGAGCAGGCCGGCGACCGCGACGGTCCGGACGCCGCGGCGCGCCAGCGCGACCGACGGTAGCGCCCCGTCGGGGTTGAGGACGTAGACGCCGGGTTTCTCCAGTCGGACGTCGAGCGCGGCGGCAAGCACGCCCATCGGCCAGCCGGAGTTGGGCGACGGCACCCCTGGCACCCAGCGAGACGCACGCGTCAGCGACGTCGGCGCGAGCGCCGCCGTGGCCAACAGGAGCGCGCTCGCCCGGGCGGGCACCCACATCACGAAGTCGTCCAGCCGCGCCGGCGCCCAGCCGACCGGCTTCGAGCGATAGCCCAGCATCGAGTCCATCGTGTTGACGGCTTTGACCCAGACGGCGAGGGCCGCGCCGGTCGCCAGCGCGAGCGCGGGCGACGTGCCGATCGCCAGCGGAATCGCACCGCCGACCGCGAGAGCACAGAGCGGGGCGACCAGGCCGTCGGCGAGGTTCTCGGCGGCGCTCTCGACGGCCGCGCTCCGAACCTGGCCGGCCGACAGCGAGGACGCGTCCCGCCCAGCGAGCGCGCGGAGGTCCGCTCGCGCCCGGGACAGGTCCGTGTCGGTCGCGGCGCTCACTGTTCCCGCCGTCGTCAGCAAACGCCGGAAGCTCGTCGTGAGAAACAGCGCGGTGCCGGCTCCGGCCGCGCTCGCGAGCAACCCGGAGCGGCTCGCCACCGCGACGACGCCGCCGACAGTCCCAGCCGCACCCAGCGGCAGGACCAGGGCGCCGAGCAGTCCGAGCAGTCGCGGGTGCGCCCAGTCCCGATCGAGGGGCGCGACGAGCCGACCGAACCACGCGACCGGATGGAGCGCCGTGGGCGGCTCGGCGACGACCAGGTCCAGCGCGAGCGCCAGTCCGACGACGCCCGTACTCGCGGCCACCCACTGTCCGGTCACGGCGACGCCCTCCGTTCGAGGGCGGCAGGGATCTCCGACAGCGGGACCTCGGTCAGCAACAGTGCAGTCCCACCGGCGTCGGCCACACCGCCGTCGGTCGGCGGATCGTCGCCGACGTGGACGAGGTCGGCGGGGTCGACGTCCAGCGCGTCGGCGAGCGTCTCGAAGGCCCGCGGGTCGGGTTTCCGCCAGCCACTCCCCACGCTCGTGACGACGGCGTCGAACGCGTCGGCAGGGATCGGCGTGGCCGCGAGCGTCCGTTCGACGAGCCCCGGGACGCTGCAGTTCGAGAGCAGTCCGACGGGACCGTGCTCGCCCGCAGCAGCGACCGCGTCGACGGCCCCCGGACGGACGGACACTGGCCTGTCGAACGCAGCGAGCACGGCCTCGCGGGCGCGCGCCGTGGTGATCGACACGGTCCGGCTGGCGAGCGCTGCTTCGACGTGATCGACGAGAGAAACTTCGCCGCCAGTCGGTGCAGTGACGTGGGACTCACAGTAGGCCTGGCCCCAGTCATCGGGAACGGCGATCCCGCGCGCCGAGAGTTCGGTCGCGACGGCAGCGGCCGGATCCGACGGTCGCTCGGCGGCGACGAGCGTTCCGAAGAGATCGAACGAGACTGCCACGGTGGTTGCATTCGGACAAACACACTTGAACACCGCGATCAGCCGCGTCGCGTGGAGCGCTCGAAAGTGCGTCCGACGATCGTGTCAGACACTGGTACCGCGCAGGTGCGACCCCGTGTCTCGGGAGCCATCACGCGGTTGAACGGTCAGCCCCTTTCACTACCCTGGGACTCGTCTGTCCGAGACATGACTGCAGCCGGGAGCCAGAGGCAACGAGCACGGGTGAGACGGCACGGCGTCGGCTCGGTTCGCGACGGGGGACGGTGAGATGGGGGCGCTCGTCCGGATAAAGCGGCTCCTACGGGGAGCCGACGGGTGCCAGCGCCGCCAGTACGAGTGTCTCACCTGCCACGCCACATTCGAGTACCGACGACAAGCTTGTCCGGAATGCGGCGGCTACGACATCCGTTCGACCGAGTGGCTCGACGACGACGAGCGACGACTGCCAGAAAACCATCGGTGATCGAGCGCGATCGCGCGGAACGATCTAGACTTCTTCTCGGAGTTCGACCTCGCCGTCGCTGTGGATGATGACGAGGAGTCCTTCGTATGCAAACGAGAGCGATCCGTGCGTCCCTGCCTTCGTCGCCGTCGGCCCGAAGATCGAGTTGAGTGCGTCAGGATCGACGTACTCGTCGAGCGGATCGAGATCCGTCGGATCGACGTTCCTGATCGCCGCGACGGCTTCGAGGACGCGGACGCTCAGGCTCTCGGCTTCGATGTCGTAGGTCGTCCGATAGATACCGGTGTCGGCGTCGTATTCGATATCCCCGTTCTCAGCATGTTCAGACATGTCCTCCCTCCAGATTGCTGGCCGCCCTTATCTCACCGCCAACGGACGGAAGCGTCAGTTATCCGTACTAGTGGGTCGCCCTACATAAGAGGTCGCATACTGACCAGCAGTGAAAGGGTCAGACCGACGCCGCTGCGTGAGGTGTGCGCTAGTTTCAGAATCGAAAGTGGTGACGAAACGTGGACGACAACGCCGAGACTCGAACGACGCCATACTCGGAGTGAAACGGAAAATACCGTCGCAGAGAGCGAGACACCAAAATAAACAGCTCACACACGTGTCGAAGGTTCTCTCTACGGCCCGTCAGGAGGCGACTATCAATAGTCGAAGTCGGCGATGACCTTTTGTATGTGTGTTGTTAACGAGGAGGCAGTTGGTCGTGTATGAGTTTGTTTCCCACGGAGCAGTGGCTTGACGAGTACAAAGCGCTGTTGAACGAGAGTAGCGCGCTCGACGACGTCGCCGCTGGCTGGGGCGTCGGCTTCAACGGCGCGATCCTTCTCGCGATTACGGACCTTCCCCTCGACGACACCACGGTCCGGGAGCTCCCGGAGTCAGTGCTCGCCGACGTGCCCGACAGCATCTGCGAGGGGCTGACAGGCCTCACCTACGAGGACGCGCCGGCAGAGATCGACGACTCCGTTCGCGCGGAGCTTCCTCCGGTCGTTCAGGATCTGCTCACACAACTCGAGAAGAACGTCGTCGGCGGTGCCGTCTACGCCTACGTCGAACTGGAGGAGGGGACCTGTAACGAGGCCGAGATCCTCGAAAACCCCAACGAACGCGAGGTCGGCGCGGTCATCCGCGGCCCGTGTTCGACCTGGCAGCAGATCATCGACGGCCGTCCGACGACCTCGGCCGTGCTGAGTGGCGACCTCGAGATCAGCGGCAACGGACTCCTCCGTCCACAGTACACCGCCCTCCTGCAACTCCTCGGCGACGTCGCTGCGGACGTCGAGACGACGCATCTCTTCGAGGAGCCCGGAACGTCGTTCCAGGACTTCGTCCTCGACGAAGCCGTCAGACAACCCATCGCAGTCCAGCGCTTCGCCTACCAACAGGCCGCCTGGGCGACGCGCATGCTCAGTCTCTTCTGATCCGACGAGTAGCGATTCCCGCGAGCCGAATGATTCGCCTGTCGACTTCGAGCCGTCCCTCTTGCTGTGGTAAGCGTATGCTACCTCCAGGGAAAGCAGAACATACGTTCCGATCCGGCGCGCGGCGGGTCACCACGACGAGCAGCCGACGCTCGCGAATCGCACCGGCCGGACGAACTGTCCAGGGAGACTGCCCGACGAACCCGGTCGGTCACGGTCAGACGTCGTCTGACAGCACAGGTCGTCGCGGCTGGACGGGGAACCACTCACAGCGACGGAAGGGAGATCGCTACCCGTTCGACCGTACTTCGACGAAAAACCGAGTCCGCCCTCCCCAATTTGAACACTGTGAGACGTGCTCAGTTCGTTGTGCGCGACTCACAAGCTCAAATCTGCTCGGGTGGGAATCCACACGCGGCGCTCGAAAGTGAGCGCCGCGAAAAGTATCCGCCCTCCCCGATTTGAACGGGGGACTGCGGCGCGATAACAGGGTGGCATCGGGCAATCTGCTCGGCTTCCCCGACCGACGTCGTGGGTTCGCGGAGATGACAACCGATGACCCAAGACCTCGAACCCATCGCACCACAGAAAGCAGTAGACCTCTACCTTGCACAACGGGAAGACGACGCTTCTGAGAGAACCGTACAGGCCCACAAATACCGTCTCAAGCACTTCGTGCGCTGGTGTGGACAGGAAGACCTCACCAACCTCAATAACCTCACTGGTCGTAGACTGTACGAGTATCGGCTCTGGCGGAAGGACGACGGCGACCTCAACCCTGTTTCGCTCCGAACCCAACTCTCGACTCTCCGTGCCTTCGTTCGATTCTGCGCGAGCATCGACGCCATCGAGTCGGGCACGCATGAAGAAGTTCTGCTCCCGACCCTCGATGCCAACGACGACGGGAAGGACGAGATGTTGGATGCAGAGCGAGCGGAGAAGAAGGGGTAACCCAAACCCTGTGGATACTAACCATACCACCACTGTGGTATTCCGCCGGTTCTCCTATGCCAACCCTTTCATATAACCCTATGACAATCGGGAGCGGTCAGCAATTGATGACTGGACTTTGCACGAAATCTGAGATACCATATATTCTTGTTATTGTGACTGCGTTTCTCTCATATGTACGACCTTGGTCAGATGAAAACCGGCCTACTGAACCCAAATGAGGCTATTTGGGAACTACATTCAAAATTGTCAAGATTAATGTTCAACCGAAACGACGAACCGATTCCTGAGCGAGACTGGGATAACCTCCTACTGTTGGATGCCTGCCGATATGATATATTTGAAGATGCCAACACATTATCTGGCAACCTTGAAAAATACTATTCTGTTGCATCTAATACTTCTGAATATGTTGTGAAAACTTTCAGAGGAGAAAAATATCCGGAAATGGTCTGTGTGACTGCAACGCCAAAATATTACAAGCCTAATGTTGAAGATAGTTTTCACGACGTTATCCACGTCTGGAAAGATGATTGGGATGAAGAATATGGGACAGTACTTCCAGAAGTTATGAATGAGCGTGTCCTTGAGGTAACCAAAAAATATCCCAATAAGCGCATTTTAGCCCATTACATTCCTCCACACCAGCCATTTATCGGTGAAACTGGACAGTCGATCCCACACGGAGGGAAATTTTCTGGTGGAGTAAGAGAGTATGATATAGACGACCCAAATATTTGGGATGCTCTTAGGGAGGGGAAATATGATAAAAACAAAGTTTGGAAAGCATATTTGGAAAATCTCAAAATTACTTTACCTGCTATAAACAAAATTTTGGAGAAGTTACAAGGAAAGACTGTCGTAACTTCTGACCACGGTAATGTATTTGGTAATGTGTCTGAATTTAATCTTATTGGCCATCCTTCAAGAAGGCATATTAAACCACTTATCGAAGTCCCGTGGTTAGTTAATCAAAATGGGGACCGGAAAACTATCGAACGTGGCCATATAGGCGATATGTCTGAAGATATGGATGATACTGAGGTTCAAGAGCGTTTGACAGACTTGGGATATTTAGAGTAGTATTAGTATCCTCCAGTGGTGTGTTATTAATTCCTCCAAGAGGTGTGGTGGGTGACCTCCACGGGGATATTCCGAGATAGAACCTATCTCGAAGCCAGCCCCACTCACTCAGAAAAGGCCTACTCCACCAACTCGTCGGCTTCCCAGTTCTCCTCACGTGGAATGTGCTGTATCTCGAATTGCTCGAACTCGTCAGCCAGTTCCTGTACGCGCTTACGCAGTGGGCGGAGTTCTGGCTGGTTCACCCCATACTCACCACGAACCTGTTTCACGATTACCTCGGAGTCACCTCTCGCCTCGACCTCGGTGCATCCCTTCTCGGAGGCGAGTTCTAACCCTTGGATGAGAGCGCGATACTCGGTTCGGTTGTTGGTTGATTCCCCGATGTGTTCGCTCCGCTCCTCGGTCCAGTCGTCGGTCTCGACGATGTATCCGATTGACGAGGGACCGGGATTATCTGGACGAGTCCCCTCCATCGAATTTCACGACAACAGATGTGGTCATCTCGACAACCCACCTGTATTATCTCGTCTGTTGTTCGTTCGATACGTGACTCTCTGCGTTTCTGATTGCACCATCATTTCCTCTCATATAATGGTATGACGATCGGGCGACCTCCACAGGGTTTTTCCCATATAGAGCAACTGGTCGATTCTGGATACTTGAACCACCCTGTTCGCATATGGCTGGACGCATATCTGAGATATTTCCAGAGTCGGGATGGCCTCTTTCTATGGAGCGAGTTCTGCGCGCTCTTAAAAAGAAAACACGCCGTTCAAGTCTTGTACGCACGACTAACAGCAGTATGAGATTTCGGGCCGAAAGGTTCTAATTTCCCCGAGACGTTCGGCTATACGCGAATGCACGACGGCGGAAACCTGAGTCAGGTGACCTGTTCAACCCAAACACGTCGAGATGGAATCGCACGACGGCGTGGCTCCTCTTGGCTATGGTTCGACAGGTAAGAAAATCCGCCCTCCCCGATTTGAACGGGGGACAAGTCGATCTACAGTCGACTGCTCTACCAGTCTGAGCTAAGGGCGGTTGCAACTCAACGTAGGCCCGCTGTCGGACTTAACGGTTATCATTCGGAGCCGGTCAGCGGCGGAGCCGACGGCCGTCAGACAGGCGGGAAGATTCAAATACCTCCGATACCAAACGATATGACAGGTCAAGATGAGCAAAATAACGTTCCGCGCGGACGACGAGCTCATCGAGCAGCTCGAAGCGTTCGACGCATCCAAAAGCGAGGTGATGCGAGAAGCCCTCCGACAGTTCCTCGAAGAGCCGTCGGAGAGCACCACCGCTTCCTCGGCCGTGCCGTCAGACGCCGACGGCAGCCTCGACGAGCTCATCGCGGAACGCGTCGACACTATGATCTCCGAGCGGCTGAACCAGTCGTTTACGCCACACACAGCCCACCAACCGCAGGATATCAACGTCAACATCGCGCTCGACGGTGACGGTGCCACGAGCGAGACCGCAAGCGGGGTCGAACGTAAGACGCGTGTTGACGACGCCGACGACGACGTGTCCGACAGTGCCGACGACGACCGGCGCCCGTGCCAACAGTGCGGGGAAGAACTGTCGTCTTCGCACGTCTACTGCCCGAACTGCGGAGAGAAGGCGTCTCGGCGCGTGTTCTGTGAGTGCGGTGACGAGCTTCGATCGGACTGGGCGTTCTGCCCCGGTTGTGGCCGCCGAACCCCCGCAGCCGACGTCCTAGATCAATCCTAATCCCCCGTAAACGAGCGGTAGAGCCGCGTTTACTTGCGTAAGGCAGTCCTGTCTTACGGTAGGGGAAACTTTTATATTCCAACAACCAGATGTAAACTCTGCGTAAGACGGTGCGTCTTACACACCGGATTCAGGGCCGACACCCCGCCGCCGTGTGGCGGTTTTCGGTGTGTAAACACACGGGGCGCGGTGACACACCCCTTCGCCGTCTTACCCCAAAGGGGAACCAAAATATGGAGCGTGTGACACTACGGATTCCGAAGCAGCAGATCGAAGAGGTCGAACAAATGGTCGAGACGGGCGAATACCCGAACCGCAGCGAGGCGATTCGGTCGGCCGTTCGAGACATGCTCAACGAGCACGACAGCAACGAGGAGCGGTCCTCGGACAAGCGCAAGCGCACGTGGGCGAAGGTGTAGACGATGCAGGACCTCGTCAAGTCGGCGCTTGAGAACGACGAAGAAGAGAAGGCCAAACAGCAGGAGATGGACGACGGCGAAGGGTTCGGTCAGCCCCGCATCGTCATCGTCGGCTGTGGCGGTGCCGGGAACAACACTGTCAACCGGCTGTACAACATCGGTGTGGACGGCGCAGAGACCGTCGCGATCAACACCGACCGCCAGCACCTCGAAATGATCGAAGCCGACACGAAGATCCTCGTCGGGAAGTCCCTGACGAACGGCCTCGGCGCGGGTGGCGACCCCAACATGGGCGAGCGCGCGACCGAGATGGCCCAGGGCACGATCAAGGAAGTCCTCGGTGAAGCGGACCTCGTGTTCGTCACCGCGGGCATGGGTGGCGGCACCGGCACCGGTGCAGCTCCCGTCGTCTCCAAGATCGCCAAAGACCAGGGTGCGATCGTCGTCGGCATGGTCTCGACGCCGTTCAACGTCGAGCGTGCCCGCACCGTGAAAGCGGAAGAAGGGCTCGAACGCCTCCGCAACGAGGCCGACTCGATCATCGTCCTCGACAACAACCGACTGCTGGATTACGTCCCGAACCTGCCCATCGGCAAGGCGTTCTCCGTGATGGACCAGATCATCGCCGAGACCGTCAAGGGCATCTCCGAGACGATCACCCAGCCGTCGCTCATCAACCTGGACTACGCCGACATGTCCGCCATCATGAACCAGGGTGGCGTGGCAGTCATGCTGGTCGGCGAAACTCAGGACAAGAACAAGACCGAAGAGGTCGTCAAGGACGCGATGAACCACCCGCTGCTGGACGTGGACTACCGCGGTGCGTCCGGTGGCCTCGTCCACATTACGGGAGGCCCCGACCTCACACTCAAGGAGGCCGAGGGAATCGCCCAGAACATCACCGACCGACTCGAGGCCAGCGCGAACGTCATCTGGGGCGCGCGCATCCAGGAGAGCTACAAGGGCAAGGTCCGCGTCATGGCGATCATGACCGGCGTGCAGAGCGCCCAGATCCTCGGTCCGACGACCCAGAAGCAGGCCGACAAGTCCAAGCAGGCGATGAACAGTGGTGGCAACGAGGTCGACACCGCGCAGTTCGACGCCAGCCAGAACGTCGGGAACTCCCACGGCGACGGCTGGGCCGACGGCGGTCAGGACGAGACGACCAAATCCGACAGCGGCCTCGACGTCATCCGGACGAACTGACGCAGTACCGACTTTCTTTTTTAGCTACCTCGAACAGCGGTGGCTCGTTCCGTGAAAACGCGCGTTTACGTCGGGCGAGCGTCTGCTTCTCGGCAGACGGTCGTCTGACGATCGTCAGCAGAAAGACAGTTAGTCGGCAGCGTGGACCGCTTCGACGAGCGCGCACTTCCGGCAGTGGTCGCGCGTCGTCGCCGCGCCGCAGCGCTCACACTCGCCGAGGTCGGGGCCGTCGCCGTCGCGGTAGCGGTCCGCGGCCATCCGGGCGAGTTCCTCGTAGCCGGAAATGATCGAGTGGCGCGCGCCCGGATGGCGGTCTTCGAGATCGAACAGGAGTTGCTGAATCTCACCGCGGTACGCCTCGCTCGAATGCGGACACTCCGTGATGTGTGCCGGGAGGTCCCGCAGCTGGGCGTACAGTGCGACTTCCTTCTCGGGGACGTCCCGGAGTGGCTTGGCGCGTGGGACGAACGGGCCGTCCGCACCGCGGACGCGAGCCGGCGTCTCCCCACCCGCCTCGAACGCTCCCAGGCTGGCGTCGAAGTGCTTGGCCATCTGCTCGACGTCGCCCTCGAGGAAGTTCATCATCGCCGTCTGGGCTTCGTCGTCGAGATTGTGGCCGGTCAGCAGTTTGTCGGCGTCGTACTCCTCGGCGTACGTCGAGAGGAGGTCCCGCCGGAACACGCCGCAGTAGGCGCAGGCGGCCATGTTCTCGGGGTCGTCCTCGACGACGTCGTCCATTCGGAGGTCGAACTCCTCCTCGTAGCTGACGACCTCGTGGCGAACGTCCAGCTCGTCGGTGAGTTCGACGCAGGCTTCGAGGGACTCGTCGCGGTAGCCCTCGATGCCCTCGTGGATGGTCAGCGTGACGAGTTCGACCCGCGGGTCCTTGGCGAAGGTGTCGTGAAGGATCTCCGTGAGGACGACGCTATCTTTCCCGCCGGAGAGCCCGATGAGCCAGGTCTCGGGGTCCTCCGGGGTCGCGTCGTCGGGCAACAGATCGTCCTCGCGGACGCGCCGTCGGACGCGCGTCTCGACGGATCGGCAGAAGTGGTCGGCACAGAGGTGCAGCCCGGAGTAGGCGGCGTGCATGACCGCGTCCTCGCCGCACTTGTCACAGTCCATTACCGGAGCGTTGGCAATCCGGGCGGTTGACCGTTTCGAATGTGAACCTATTTCGGGACCGACCGATTCGAACCGGACATGTTTGATAGGTTGCGAACCCGGCTCTGGAAGGTGCTCTTTCGCGTCCACCCGGCCTACCGCGGAACGGGGGGTCGCGTGACGCACATCGCGCCCGACTGGTCGGAAGTCCGCGTCGAAGTGCCGCACAACTGGCGGACGAAAAACTACATGGGCACCATCTTCGGCGGGTCGATGTACGGCGCGGTCGATCCCATCTACGCGATCATGCTCATCAAGCGCCTCGGCGACGACTACGTCGTCTGGGACAAGGCAGCCAGCATCGAGTTCAAAAAGCCCGGCACGGAGACGCTGACCGCGACGTTCGAGTTGTCCGACGACGAGGTCAGTGACGTGAAGGCCGCGCTGGACGGGGAGACCGATTCGATCGATCGGGAGTACACCGTCGACCTGGTCGACGACGCGGGGACGACGCACGCGACCGTCGAGAAGACGATTCACGTCTCGACCGACGCGTCGAAGAAAGCCTGAGCCGAGCGAAAAGCGTTTTCGGCGACCGGCCAGTAGGGACCACCGATGGACGAGTTCGCCAGGACCGAGGCCGTCGACCGCGTCGAGCAACTGGTCGACGCCGTCGCGTCCGATCCGATGCCAGTCCCCGTCCGCGAGGTGTGGGTGTACGGCGACGTCGCGCTCGGGCTCGATCCCGTCGAGCGCCTCGACGTGTACGTCACGAAAGACATGCTCTTCGGTCGCGACGGCGACCGCGAAGCCGAGTTCCGCGACTCCCACGGGATCGAAGGCGTCGGCAAGACCGTCGACGCCGACTGGGCCGACCAGTTCCCCGAACACCTGCGTGCGAACGCCAGCGGCCACGCCGCCCCCGAGAAGTGTCTCGCCGCACACCTCATCGACGACGACGAACCGATTCACCTCGAAGTGTGCAACGCGTCCTTCGAGGACAACGTCACCCAGCGACTGGACGGCGCGATGGCCCGGGAAACCTACGAACAGATCCTCGATCCACGCGGCGTCTGCCTGTGGGCCGAGGGCCAGCGCAGCGACGAGGCGCTCCGGAAGCTCAGGGAAAGCGAGTTCGCCTTCCCGCCGCTGTCCGGTGCGCTGGAGATGCTCGGTCTCGACCCCGACGACGCGCAGACGGCCGCGACGGCAGTCCAGACCTACCGGGAGGAACAGGAGGGCGCGACCGTCCGCGGGGACGTCCTCTGATCAACACGTGAGCTTGCGAGGGACGGCCGAGCACTGATAGGGATAGCCGGTGAACCCAGCCTGTGCCTCGACAGCTCCAGCGACGACGGTTCGCTCAGCTCGGCGCGATCGCACTGCTCGGATTCGCGGGGTGTGGGAGCCCCGGTGAGGAGGAAGGAGAAGATGGTGACGGTGAAAACGGCGGTGGAGACGACGGCGAGGGCGATGGCGGTGGCGAGGAAGAAGACGCACTGGCACCAGATAACCGGTAGTTAGCAGTCAAAATCTGCACTGGACGACACGCACGATCGACGCTCCCCAACTACTGACCGTCGCGTCGACCCTGATTTGACGGGCGGGACGCATCAGTCACGAACTCGTTGTCCTCACGAATCCACGCGACCCACGGTGACGTAGAAGGGGACGACCTCTCGCCGTCGATACCGCTCGTCCTGCATCTGTTCGATGACTTCTCGACCCATCGCTCGCCAGTCAGCCCTGAGTTCGTCGACGTCCTCGGCCGTGGCGTCCCCGGCGAGCATCGTCTCGCGATCCGACGCGAGCCCCTCGCCCGTCGCTTTGCGCCGCGCAGCCTCGACAGCCGACTCGCTGTAGGGCGGATCGGTCCGTCGCTCGTGGTCGTACCGACGAGTCGAGACGTCGCGGAGACCAGCCGCCTCGAACGCGCTCGCTGCATCCGCGCCGAGGGCCGCGTCGGTCTCGCTCCCGGCCAGGTACAGTTCGCGAGCGCGCTTCGCCAGCCGTGCCTCCGGGTCCGCCGTCGACGTGATCGACACGGCCGCGTTGTCCGGTTCGACCGCCGCGACCAGCTCACGCGACACCCGCCGGAACTCGGCGACGGCCGCCGCTGGGTCTGGAAGGTTGACCAATAGCGCCTGGCAGACCACGAGATCGAAGGCGTCGTCCGGAAACGGGAGTTCGAGTGCGTTCCCCTGCACGATCGGCTGGTCCGCATGAGCGAGCAAGCGTCCGTCGGCGTCGAGCCCGATCACCGTCCCGTCCGACTCCTCGCGAAGAACGCTCGTGAGTTCCCCCGTCCCACAGCCGACGTCGAGCACCTTCGACCTGCTCTCGAGTTCCAGCGGTGCCAGCGCTTCCCGGGAATCGTCCCACATCCCCCGTCGCGTCGTCCGGAGGTACTCCGCACTGAATTCGCGCACGAACACTGGTTCGTCTCACGAAATCAAAGCGTTTGGTTCCGTCGAATCGGCTCGTGGCAGATACCTACGTAGGAACGAATTAGTCCCGGAGCTCTCTCACGCGTTCGATGTTCCAGGCGAAGCTCTTCCCGTCCTCGGTCGGCGTCTCCAGCACGAGGGGCACGTCCAGGACGTCGTCGTGGTTGATGAGCGCGCGCATACCGTCTTCGCCGATGAGCCCTTCGCCGATGTGGGCGTGTTCGTCCTTGTTCGTGCCACACTCGTGTTTCGAGTCGTTGAGGTGGATGCAGGCGAGGTCGTCGAGTCCCACCACGTCGTCGAACTCGTCGATAGTCTCCTCGACGCCCGCCGGCGTCGAGAGGTCGTAGCCCGCGGCGAACATGTGCGCCGTGTCGAGGCAGAACTCGACGTCCTGGGCCGAACGGTCACGGACGGCTGCCAGATGTTCGAACTGGCCACCGAGTTTCGTCCCGCTCCCCGCGTCGCTCTCGACGAGCACCGTCACCCCGTCAGGGACGTCGAGTTCGTCCAGGGCACTCGCGGCGTTGTCGAGTCCTTGCTCGACGCCCGCACCAGTGTGGGCACCCAGGTGAACGTTGACGTACTCGATGTCCAGGGTGTCTGCCGCGTCGACTTCCTTTTGCATCGAGTCGATCGACTTCTCGCGGAGGTCGTCTTTCGGCGTACAGAGGTTTACGAGATACGACGAGTGGATGACCCACGGTCCGACATCGTTCTCCGCAGAGACCGACTTGAACTCGTCAGCGTTCTCGGGGTCGAGGTTCGGGTCCTGCCAGACCTGCGGCGAGTGAGAGAAGATCTGCCCGCAGTTACCATTGATCTCGAGCTGTTCGTCGACGGCATTGTGGACGCCGCCGGCGATAGAGGTGTGTGCGCCGACTCTGAGCATACCGGAGGCAGGGAGGGCCACCTCAAAGCCGCTTCGATGCTGACCGTCGCCCAAGACAACCCGGCACCGCCCTCCCCGCGTCGGCAGATCAGACCGGATCGACGCGGTCACGGTTCCAGTCAGTGGACGCGTACTTCGTCTGTGCGCGCTCACGTGCGCGCGCGAGTTCATCTTCCGTCCACTTCCCCGTCGTCGCATCCGCCCAGTCGCCTAGCGTCGCTTCCAGCGTCTCGACCGCGTCGGTCCGTGAACCGCCAGCCTGTTCCCGAATCGAGGTCACCCGCTCACGGAACGATGCAGGAGAGAGGTCTGCAGTAAATACCGAGAGGTGACGGGACGGCCGTGATTCGTAGGTGAGCGATCCGTGCTGGATGACGCTGTCGCGCTGGCGGTACTGCGCGTTCCCGCTTATTTTGCGACCGTCGCCGGCGACCACGTCGTGTGCCGGATTGAGTTCTCGCAAATAACACGCCGGCTGGTAAATCTTCGGCCGCTCCTCGGTCGCGAAGCCGGCGTCGACGCCCATTCCTTCGAAGGCATCGAGGATCGGTTCACAGAGCAGTTCGTACGCGTCCAGCAGTTTTCCCGGCAGTTCCGACGCTGGTGCGATGATAGAGTAGGAGATGTCGCCGCGAGTGTCGTGGTAGATCGCTCCGCCACCGGTCGGGCGGCGCGTGACGGTGATCCCTTCCCGCTCGCAGTACTCCCAGTCGATCGTCGCCGGGTCCTGTCGATACCCCAGCGAGAGCGTGCTCGGCTCCCACTGGTACACCCTGACCGTCCGCGGACCACCATCGGCCGCAGTTTCGGCAGCGATCTCGTCGAGCGCCATGTTCATCGGCCCGTCCCAGGCCTCCTCGCGAATCAACCGCCACTCCCGCGCGGCGAGGTCAGTCATGGACCGGGGTAGACCCTCCGGGAGCAAAGCGATTGTGTCGCTACCTCATCCGAGACTAGCGGTCAGCCCCAGCGACGGTAAGTATGCCATCCAACACCAGACTGGGGCGCAGCATCCACGACAGTTCCGACTGGCATCGTCACCCCGATGATAAAACTGGAGATGTATCTCTCGGAATCGAGGGGTCTGCGACTGTCGGCACTCTGTGCATGGTCTGAAAGCCCAGCGGATGCTGGGCCGTTCGAAATGAACCGACCCACACCCGGCCGCTGCCGGATGAGGGTCGAAGGTATGAATGGAGGCGGCGAATCGGGTCTCCCAGAGGCTCGCGCACTCCAGTAGGCCCCGAAACGCAGGTGGGCTTAACTTCCGTGTTCGGGATGGGTACGGGTGGAACCCCACCGCTGTGGCCGCCTTAACGCC
>NZ_JALLGV010000013.1:0-78513 GCF_023077655.1 Halorientalis brevis
TGGACAGCGGTACCGCCAGGGGTCCTGGAAGGTCTCGCCCTGGGGGATTGAGCAGCCGCCGTCGGTGACGATTGGACACCCGTGTTCGTCCGGCGCTGTGAAGGCGGGTTTGTCGTGGGTGTCTTGGTCGTCGTCGAATTTGTCACTGCAACAGCGGAGTGCGTTTGCTTTGGTGGGGTGTTCTCGGTGACAGAGATCGCAGGTGTAGGACTCGCGGGTCATGCTGTCGCCTCCTGGGTGAGAATGGTGTCGAGTGACTGTGCGTGAGTAGTGAGGAGCGAGCGGCCCGCGTCGGTGAGGGTGTAGGTATTGGTGCGGGCGTCGAGTTCCTGTTTGGTGATGAGTTGTTGGGCGGCGAGTTCGTCCAGGTTCGGGTAGAGTTTGGTGTGGGTGACCTCCTCGTCGCGGATGGATTGGCACTCGCGTTTAATCGCGAGGCCGTAAGGGGAGTTGTCGCGGGTTTCGAGGCGGGCGATCGCGAGGAGGCAATCGCGCTGGAACCCACGGAGTTGGTGGTACTCAGTTGGTGGGCGCGTCATTGGTGCTCGCCTCCGGTTGCGGGGGTGTGGATGGGCATGGGCGGTGTCTGCTGAGGGGTGGTTGAGACTTGACCGGTGCAGGGGAGTTTCCGGATTTCCGGATTTCCGGAACCGATGGTATTCGTGATGTGCTGGGTGGTTTGCGAGCGAATCCGGGTTTCCGGGTTTCGGTGGTGGGTGTTGGTTCGCCTCTCTGTGTGGTTGGCGAGTGATGCGTCTGGTCGGTGGGAGGTTTCAAGCCCCCCGGTAGCATATGCGGGCATGGCTTCCGCTACTGGAGGCCTCACGCGGCGGTCCGGTGGAGCGGACCGTCGCACTAACTTCTACAAGCTGCCACGTGATGGCCTATCTCCGAGTATAATTTGCACGGCACTTAACTTTTGGCTATAGCAAAAAGAAATCGGTGGGCAATTTCATTGCCAATGGACTCAACGCACAGATGTGGCGCGTGGTCCTGATCCAGAGATTGACCCAATTAGCATACTCCGGGAGTTCATCATATCTTCAGATCCGGCATTCGTCCCATCAGAAATCGCCGAGTCATTGGACGTAACGACTGAAGGCGCTCGCTATCAGATGAACAAGCTCGTAGAATCCGGCTATTTGGATAAAAAGAAGCCAGGGAAGCGGACTGTGATGTACTGGATAACGGACGAAGGACTCCGGTATTATGCGACTGAGACAGCCGATGGGTGATCGGTTTCTGTCCACCATATCACCGTTCGAGTGCTAGGCTTTTTCTTGGATACCTGACCAGACTCTTTGAGCGATTCTAACCGCCCACGCATCCCTGCAGGCGTCATACCAACCATTTCGGCGATCTCACTCGTTGTGAAAGCTGGATCTGACGATTGCTTCATCTGTTGGATAATCTCTTCATCGGAAACTGTTCTCTTCCCCTGGGCCATACGGTTATTATCTTTGGCTATAGCAAAAGGTTTTATGGTGCTGGCGATATGTAGATATGAGTAGGAAGCGGGGCTCTACGGGCCAGAATCACGGAATGAATGATTGGCCCACCTGTTGGAGCAGGCGAGCCAAGCTTCCAAGGAAGCTAACGCATGACTCACTACGGAACTTCGAGAGAAAAGTCTGTTGCACAGCGAGCCGGCGTCATCGGCTACGACAACCGCGGTCGGTGCCACCGCTGGGACCCCGTTCGGGCTACCTTGTACGTCACCATCGACGGCGAGGTCGTTCACACTGAACAATTGTCCCGCCCAGCTGTCCGTCACTGGATTGAGTACGTGCGCGACGAGAAGTGCGGCTGGATCGACGAGTGGTGGCAGTGCGAAGATCTTGGTGAATCGAAACAACGCCACCGTGCCGCGAAAGCGCAAGCTGCGGATATTCGGTACAATCTGGCTGTCGAGAGCGCACCGCAGGAGGCCTCGGCATGAGCTGCCGTGTTGAGTCGCGTCATCGGGCGCACAATGTGGTCAACGAGCTGGAGTCGGTGCCCGCCGTGATCGGCGTCGACGTAGTCTCACCAAGCGTAGATCCGACCGATCGGTGGACGGTGGAGCTGACGTTACGGACTGACGGCCTTCCCGCCGTGGTGAACGGTATTCTCGGTGAATACGGGTTGACGCTTCGGCACGCCGGGCCGCGGGACGACTCGTGGCACGGGGTAGCTGTGGTCAATATGTAAAGTCTCGGCAATTTTTAAAGGGGGATCACCCAGATGCATTGTCTATACGACAACCCACGATCAGCGTGGAGACTGGGTATTTGGGGCATCACTATTATATCTGTGTATGAGGATGATATTAGAGGGGATTGAGACCATGAAATATATCCACGGGTCACTAGACAAGACAATCAAAAATGATTTGTTTCATTAAATAGCCATGTCTAGACATGGCATGGATTGGTTCAATAGAAAGGGCCTTTTGGTGGCTAAGTAATAATCAAATATAAGTATATGTTTGAGTCTGAAGAGGAATTGCGGAAAGTGGCATTACCAATCTTGACCGATAAACTCACCCACAAAGATGTCCATAGAAGAGAAGAATTTTCTTACAGTGGTGGGAGAACTGATATCGTTCTTAGCTATGTGTCAGACGCATATAAACGTAGGCGAGTACGCGAATTGGGTGTCGACATACCCATTGAAAATAAAAAACGTCTTAAAATATTTCTCCGGCTTCATAAAAAAGACGGGTACATACAACGTGATAACTTTATTGAACAGATAAGTCGAGAACCGCGGAAGATATCTAATGATCTGGATTGGTTAATTGATCATAATTTCGTAATAGAAGATAATGGACGAATTAGAACAAAACCGTATTTGAGACGGCATATTACAACCTCAATAGCAATTGAACTAAAACTCGGAAAATGGCAGCGTGCTTTTCGTCAGGCGTTACAGGGTAGAGCATATTCCGAATATCAATATGTCGTTCTTGATGAATCAAATATACATCGTGCACTTAAAGACCTGAGTCTTTTCAAGAAACACGAAGTAGGATTGATATCAATATCAAAGGAAGGTGATTTTGAGCACCATTATGAGCCTGAAAAACAATCTCCGTATTCTGAACTCAACGTGTGGCGTCTAAATGAAACAACGCTATTACCTTCAAATACCCTAGGGGTATAAGTTATAGCCGTGTGACGATTCTTGCATATGCGAGATCGTATTTCGCTAACGGATGCTCAACAGGAGTTACCCCGATTTAATATTGAAGAAAAAATCGCCTTTGGTGGTCAGAAAGATGTCTTTGTTGGAGAGTTTGAAGGAGACGAAGTAATTGTGAAAACAGTGGTGCTTGAAGAATTGCAGCACGTAAAACGTGCAGAATTAGAAGTTGAAGTGATGAACGACATCGACTCAGATATACTCGTAGATCTAAAAATGCATTTTCCTGATAAGATATCGAATCAGGAAGTGCTTGTTTTAGTAGAAGAGTTCGTCCCTGGAAAAACTCTACGTGATCATTTAGAGGAAAATGGACCCAGTATTGAATTAGGCATTCAGGTATTAAGTACGATATTACAAGTCTTAGGGGAATTCGAAGACAAAGAGTATGTTCACCGGGATATAAAGCCGGAAAATATCATGGTAGAGCCAGACGGGCAAATTAGACTTTTAGATGTCGGAGTTGTGAGGGCATTAGAGGGTTCTGATTTAACTCCAACTGACTGGGCACGATCTCCTGGAACGGTAGAATATTCCTCTCCAGAAATGCTGGCGAATAATAAGGAAATACAAAATGTTCGTACGGATTTCTTCTCACTCGGGATTGTGTTTTTTGAATGTGTAACTGGCATACATCCATTTGACATTGAGGAGTTCACTATTCAGGATGCAATAGAAAAAGGTGCTCATAGAAATTTGACAGACTATGTGGACCTTTCCGAAGAACTCGAAGAATTAGATAACTTTTATGAGCAAATGATTAGCACCAATCTGCATCGTCGTCATAGAACAGTTAATATCGCGCAAACTGACCTAAACCACATCATAGGAGGTACCTCTTATGCTATTTGATGAGCCAACCTACTTGATTCAGTTCGGATATTCGGGGCAGACGCTAGTGAAGCGGGCAATGGAGGGCGACTATGCAGATGGGGTAATAATGAGCCCTTCAGACTACGAATATGGGGATACAAAATCTCTGGGAAGAGACGTAAACCGACAAGATGGGATCGTTCTTTTCGATCCACAGTATTATATTCCGCGGACTGAACGTCCAGCTTCAGATACCTATCCATATTTCCAAGACAGCGGTGGTAATGACTTTGAAACAGTTGTGGTCACAAACCCACAAAATCGGCGTGAGCTCTGTGAGAAGATTTGGGAAGTTCAAAATGAAATTGATGTTGACGCGTATATTGCTCCTGCACGTTTCTTGGACACATTTTCAGATTCAAAATTATATCGATGGCAATTGTTAACCAAGACCTTCCTGAAGGTTGTCGAAGATAATGACCCGGACTCTCAGGTATTTGCTTCACTCCCAGTGGATGGAGCTAGTATAAAGGATGACGAACAGCGGACAAAACTATTAGACTACATTACCAAAATAGATCTTGCTGGATTCTATGTATCAGTACAGTATCCGCGTTACCGGCGAAATCCCTTATTTGGCATGGAACAGGTGAAGTCATATCTTGATCTTCTTAAAAACCTCCGGTACAATTGGTATGACATTATTCTTGGCCATTCTGATCAGATAGCTCATTTAGCATTTGGTCTTGGAATTAATGCGTTTGCCTCAGGCCATTATAAGAACACTCGGGCATTTGACACAGACCGTTGGATACCACAAGACAACGGTGGAGGGTCTGCAGGTGTGTACTGGTATTATTCAGATCCATTAATGGAGGAGATGCAGGTTGAACAGGATCTTCAAGCATTATACAGCAACGGATTCTCTCTTGATAAGCTAAGAATTAAGAACCCAACATCTCCCTTTGAGCAAGAATTATTCAATGGGGAACCAGAGGATGCAGAATGGACGTATAAAAATGATTCTTGGGATCATTATATCTGGTCATGTCACCAGATCGCCAAAGAATATACTGGCCTGACCTTAGACGAGCGAGTAGATTTAGTAAAGCAGAATCTTAGGAATGCTGCCGAGGTTTATTCAGATGTCGAAGAAGCGGTGGGTCCGAGAGAGAACATACAGTCGGATATCTACCAAGATTGGATGACTGCCTTTGATCTTACTTTGTCAAAACGAGACATGAACGTTATCAAGCGCGTAATGCCATAATGAAAATTGGAGCAATATCAGACATTCACTCAAATTGGGTTGCTCTTAATCAGGTTTTAAACCAACCAAATATAAATAAAGTTTCAGATACGTATTGTGCAGGTGATCTTGTCGGCTACTACGCCCAACCAAATGAGGTTATTGCTCGAATACGTAAAGAAAAAATCTGTTCTGTAAAGGGGAATCATGATGCGGCAGTAGTAAATTCTACGCCATCCAGTTTCTCTATTCACGCAAAAAGGGCGATTGATTGGAATCGTCGTAATTTATTTAATGATAATATGGATTATTTATCATCACTTCCGACCCAGATTAGAAAATTCGTAAACGATCGCGACCTTCTAATTGTCCATGGGTCTCCCAAGAATCCATTGTCAGAATATATCTATGAAAGAGATATCGATGAACTATTTCTTGAGTTCTACTTTGATCTACCTCCAGACGTAATTGTACTTGGCCACACTCATAGGCCGTTCGTCAAAAAGGTAAATAATACTCTCATTGTCAACCCAGGCAGTGTAGGCCAACCAAGAGACAAAGATCCCAGAGCGTCCTATGCTACAATCAATTTAAACGAATTGAGTGCCAAGATTCATAGGGTCGAATACGACATAAATAAAATAGCTGAGAAAACTGCTAAAGAACTCCCCCGTGCTTTGAGCGACAGGTTATATGAAGGACGATAAACCTGTTACTGTGAATCCTCGATATTATATGCTCTCATTCCCCAGTCTGTTTTATCCACTTCAAAAGTGACATCCTGTCCAATTTCAGGGATTTCTTCCTCATAATCCTCAAAATGGAAGTATACTGGGCCTTCATTATCTTCATATGATATATAACCGTAACATTTTCTATTGTGTGTATTTGCAATTTGTCCAGATTGCATAAAGCATTCCTCAATGTATTGTTATAACTCGGGCATTTATAAATTATATGCCTGAACCAATTCACGCTGCTGCTCACAGGGTGACGGCATGAGCCTAAGTTGTATCAAAAGAACAAACTGAAACAGATCTACCTTGTCCAACGACGGGCCACCCGCTACGACAATCTCGACGTCCACTCCTGGCCCGACGACCAACTGATTAACGCCACAAGTGGCCAGTTCCAGCAACAACTGCGTGCCATGCAACAGGCCGTCTCACCAGAGCGGTTCGGCAGTTACTCGGCGACACCTGATAGCTCCCAAGCAGCGCTCACAACAGAGCCAGAATCCGTAGAGAACCTGCTCTAACAACTATATTCCACGAAACAACTCCTGTTAGCTATGAGGTCCCGCAACCAGACAGAAACGCTCTCCATCCCTTCGGTGGACAACAGGAGCAGTGCCACTGGGAGGGGTGTGTTGTTACCACACTTTCAGTCACCATTGGCAGTGAGGGCGTCCATCCTGTGCAGTTGTCTTGGTCTGCGGTGAGAGATCGGATCCAGAATGTACGCGTAAATTGACTCCACAGTTGATGATGAAGCCACAAGCCTTACCCGTTGGCCATATAATCTTATCGTGAACCACGGACCTTACAGCCATGGCCGATGTCTTACTTCCGCTCGCACTCCTCTACGCGGATAGAAGCCGTCAGATTGAGGGTGCAACGCGGTTCCAAAAGCTCGCGTTTCTCACGCAGAAAGAGGGCGACATTGGAGAACGGCATGAATTCAAGGCTGACAAATATGGTCCCTTTTCGCCAACACTGGCGGGCGCACTAAAGACACTGGAAACAAAGGGCTATCTACAGCGCGATATCAGAACGACGCAAAAAGGGAACGAAGAATACATCTACAGCCTAACTAACAAAGGTCGACGAGCTATTCAAAACCTGAGACAAGACGAGGAGCGAGACATCGATTCAATACTTGATGCTGCACAGCAGATCAAGCAAAGCAATAACAATGTACCACTTGACCGGCTCCTACGATATGTATATAAAAAATTCCCAGAGTACACAAGTGAGAGCGAACTAGACCTAGCTGACGAGATCTAGGTCAAGCTACTCACCGTCTATCCCTTCATCCTTTGACTGATCTGTGGTGTCCTCATTCTCGAATTCGTCGATGTTTTCATTTAGAATATCTCGGAGCTGGTTTTCCATCTGTTCCATTGTTTCATCGGACACATCAACGGCTTCTGTTCGCTCTGAGTCAGGGTCTTCCTTTGTGAACACTACATGAGAAATGGCTGAATCTTGAATCAAGAGACTGCGGCCGAGGTCTGATTCATCCTCACCGTCGGCTTCCTCGACGACTTCGTATGGCTCTTCTAGATAGAGATCGCGCTGATCAGCGTCCCATGCTTTTTTGATGAACTCACCACGGAGAATAGTCCCATCTTCCAGATATACGTCGAGGCTCTCACCGTCAAATGTGCCTTCGTCAAAGGCGTAGTGCCACGGTTCTCTCCGGTCAAGGGGGTCATCATTCCAGCTATCGTATAATTTCCCCATTGCTACACCGCCCCCCAGTGTCAGCATCAAATGTGTCATATATAATATTACGATATCAGCAAGTCCCAGACCCGTGAGCGTATTGATGTCCACCAGCCCTAATCTGTCCACCAGAGTTGTAGCAAGCTCGTTTGTGTGAGTGAGGTACAGACCAGACGTAAAATAGAGTATGCTAAGAGAAAGCAGACTGACAAACGTACTCCAGGTAATCCACTGAGTCCGACTTGGTGATGGGTTGCGCTGGCCAAATCGAAAGAGAAGTTGTAATCCTACAAGACCCGGCGCTAATAGAAGCAAAATAACAAGAAGGCTAACAGGAACCGAAGTAGGCGATGCCATTCGTTCTAACTGATGTCAGTCAGGAGTTAATGAAAATAGTTGCCATTGGATAGATACGAGAGTGTTCCATTGGGGGTTAAGCAATCCATCCCCCACTCGTCCATACTCGCTTTCAGGTTGCTATTTTTGCTTGCCAACTATCTGTCACGCTGACATAACTTTGGCGGTTAGTAGCTTCCGTCGCCGCTACTCTGTCCCTACCCAACTACAGGAACCAATCCATTGCTACAGGTCTATCAACGAAATCTCAGCTGGCACTGCCGACTCCGAAATACGGCCCGTCTCTATATTCCACAGCCAGTCGTATAGCTCATCACAGTTCTGACACCGTCGATCCGCGTTCGCTGCAGGCATATAATGACCACACTCGTGGCATTGCACGTCGTCAAATGGAGTCTGTGGCCGCTCAACAGAAACATCTCTTTCACGCTGCAAGCCTCGACCTGCACGCCACCACAATCGCCACTGATCTTCCCCAATCAAAGGCGCGAAATCGATCTCAACCTGGGCTGCGCCATCACCTCTAACCCTGTCAATATATGATTGCGCTCGAATTCTCTCTTTCCCGTCATGGCGCCCCTCACCAGTTCCGTGGACTATCTTAAGCCAGTCAGTCTCACGCCACAGTCGGCCGGCCTGCTCGTCATACCACTCTGGTGGTAATGTCGCTGGCACCTTCGCATATGGCCAGATATCCGTGTAATCTTCAGACTCATCGAACAATGATTTCCACGTTCGTGACCGCCAGAGCCACAAGGCAACATCGTCATTCCAATCAGGGGGTAGCGTCGCTGGAACTTGACCCACTGGCTCGTCGTCAACTTCCACGAAGTCACGTAGGCCGATCTTCGCCAGGGGATCGTCGATACAAAACTCGTACTCAGGCCACGCAACACGCTCTGGAACAGCCCATGGCCAAACCGCGTCACGGGCGCGTTTTCTAATATCAGCTTCTGTGAGCCGACAGCGATCCGCAGCAAAATCTGCTTCAGTTGCCCAGACTGTGGCAAATCCTTGAGCGTAGTAGTCCTGAGCCGTCCCACGCTTGTCTTTTGACTCGTTTTTGTGTTGGACCTCTATTATAACACCCTTCCCAAGTTGCTGATCCGGCGATTCAAACACAATCGCAGCGTCGGCGTCCCGGCGTTGTTTCTCGGTTCGCGGTGCATCGAGTCGATACTCCATTTCGCAGTGGTCGATTTGACCAGCAAAGACATGTTCAAGCTGATCCGCCGCAAGTGATTTCCACTTCGCATGCTTGTCAGATTCAGCAACCGAGGAACACGCTCCACCACCGCCAGCAGTACCGCCACCACCGCCACTGTTCCCGATGTGCATGAAGTGTCTGGCCCGACCATCCGATGATCGCTTACGTACGACCATTTCGCTTTCACATGTCGGACACGTCACTTTGGTCTGTTCTGGAACCTGGCGTGGCGGTTTCTTGTCGCCATCGTGGATAGCCATCCACGGCATCTATAAGAACCAAATTTGGTAGCGAACTTAAACCATAGCCTGCCGTGTTGAAAGTGGTTAGCACCCAATAGAGTACGATCACATCCATCAGCGGCCAATACCTCTACAGCAAATTTGCTAACCAATAAAACGGTGTGAATGAGGGCGTCTGTTGGTTAGTGGTCCGTACCCCTTACCACTCCGACAACAGTCGTGCAGTCCCAAACACAGCCCCTGACTCCTTCTCAAGACAATCACCACCACTGTAGTTAGAAAAATAAGCACCAATATTCGGAGGAAAGGGCACCGAGAGCCTACGGTGACAGCGATTTATCGCTGTAACAATTGAACCCGCCGGTAGTCGTCTGGACTGTTCCACCGCTTCCGTTGTAAACCACGACTCGATACCAGCTGTGCTGTGGGGCCTCACCGATGTTGACGACGAATGGAATCTCCCCGTCACTAACCTGGGAAACTTCCATTTTGTTCATCGAGAAGCTGTCTTCTCGAACGGGGATATCGTACTCAAGATCACCGCTTCGATCATAGACGGCGATGCGGCTCACATTGAATCGGTCGAGTTGCTCAGGGATGGCCGGGACAACGAGATACACTGATTCATCATGGCCGGTCGCTGTAAACCCACTAATCACAGCCTCACCGTCAGACCTGGTTTCCGATGAACAGCGGATCGTGGCAGGCTCCCCGAAGAGCGCTGTACATCCCGTTAACGAAAGGACCACACAGAGGAGAACTGCGGTTGTTACCGCGTTCTTGTTGGAGGCCACACAATTTCCGCTTGTGGCCCTCCGTCTGAAGAAGATATCGAAACTGTATCTGTTGCGGATCCGTCGCCACCATCATCACTATTCGAGAACTGAGTCGGGCCTGCTCGTCGATTTTCCACCAGCGTGTCATAGAAGCATCCACAGAAATTTACTACGTCATAACCCGGCTTGCGAAGTGTTGAATTAGATATGATTGTAGAATACCGTGCAAGGTCATGTACTGGTCAGACCTTTGTTTTTAAATTCCAATGAGCAAGATGATCGATCATGAACCGGGCTGCATTGTACACGATGATTGTTGGATTATCTCTTTGTCTTGCAGTTTCAGGAACCAGTGCCTCTGGCGTTTCTGTGTCGACCGTGCTCCAATTTCTCGGTGGATTACTTGCTGTCGGCGCTGGCGGAGTTCTCCTGAGAGATGCATTCGCGCAGTCGACAACTGGTGAGTGAGCGCGTTATACTGAGCGTTGAACCTCTTCTCTCCCTTCCCTGTAACGCGCCGCTGGATCGTTTGCATCGGCTCACTCCCGTCGACAGCCACACCGAGATTGGCTTCGACCACCCACACGGCCAGCCCAAATCGTGAAGCCAACCCACAAGCCGTCAGACGGACATCTGACGGGGTATTAAGCCTTCTGACCGAGATCATCCACGTGGAGTGCCCCCCGATCTGCTGTGAAGGCTCCAACCCCACCCATCCTACGGCACTCCCCTCCTACAGTGACGTGACTGCATGTGAGTCGCGACTCATGATCGTGGCCGTCGACGCGATCGCGTCCCGCGCCGAGCTGGCGCTTCCTCATATTGGGTCACGCCGGTGGCACGGTGCTTGCATCAGTGATGTGAGTTTTTCATCGACCCCCAGGGGGTGCAGGGGGTATTGGCGGTCGACGAAAATGATGAAGTGAGATCGGTGTATAGACCCAGGTAAGGCCGGTGAATCGGCCATGGTTTCAGACGGACCCTTGATGGGTTGAAGCTCGCGGTCCTCCGGGTCGAGTTCGTCGGCTGCAGTGGTTTCAGCAGAACCCATGAGGGATTGAAGCGATCGTGGCGTCGCCGTGCTCGACGAAGACGGTCAGAGTTTCAGCAATACCCACCATGGGATTGAAACAAACCCCTCTCTGTTGTCCAGATCGAGTAGAACACACAACAGTCCCGAGACCACAGCCGTCCACACAACAAGCCACAACCCCCCGAATCAGACCGAGCGACTAGCACGCCCGATCACGTCGGCAAACGCGACTGTCTCCCGGACGTCCGTAATTTCAACAATAACCCGTTCGCCCCGTTTGGTCTCGGGGACGATGACGACAAAGCCCTGGTCAACACGAGCGAGCCCGTCGCCCTGGTCGCCAAGCTCTTCGATTTCGACAGTGCGTTGTTCACCTTCGGTAACTGGTGGCCCCGACGGCTCACGTTCACGCTTTGGTTCAGCGTCAGTATCCTCACTCTCACCGTCCGACGGCGAGGAAAACACAGCCACACGGCACGTCTCGCCGTGCTGAAGGTCACCGAGGCGAACTTCTTGCTCTGGTACCTCAACGACGTACGATCCATCTCGTTGCTCGACAGTGGCAGAAAACAGACAGTGAAGTTGGTCGGGAAGTTCCATCAGTTGCTTGCGCGAGATACACAAGCGAAAACACTTGACTCTACTGTTCAAGAACGTTTGGAAATCACCCAGACGAAGATTTCGTACTGTCCACGGAGGCGATTGACACAGAACAACAGCAACTGGCTGCACACTGTGTGTGCGAACAGATTGTCCTGCTCACGACACACCTGACGTTCTGGGAGGGATTGTGACCTACCAGAGGGGAGTGTATTCGTCGGCTCTTGGCTCGCAACCACGGCACTAGCGATTACAAGTACCCCCACCACGGGGAGGATGTACATCCAGAGGACGGCCTGCCAGAAGCCCACCAAGAGGAGCCCACACGCACTGGCAGCGACCATCCATTCACGTTGGTAGACGACCCCAGCCACCCCCAACACTGGCAGCCCGCCAAGACCCGCGAAAAACGCCACTCGCATCCACGTGAATCCAGGCTGAACGAGATAGCCAGACCCCACTCAACGCGAACCCAATCCACATAGAGAACCCCAGACACCCCCTAACCCCAACAGACAGTTACAAACGGACCCTTGATGGGTTGAAGCATCCACGGGCAGCAAGCCCCGAAGCTTGACAGTAGTTTCAGATGGGCCCTTGAGGAATAGAAACGTATGCTCCTGCTCGACGAGGACACCGAGCACATGGGGTTTCAAACAGGACTGTGGCACGGCGTCGCCATCGTCGATCGGTAGTCTCGGCAGTTGTGGCCAAGTACATATCGCGGAATTATCCTTGTCGCTGCATCTGCTATTCGCACAGAAGTCCATTAGTGAGGGCTGTTTACGGGACGTCCTCTCGGGCAATCTCACCGGAAACACCATCTATGGTTGCAGTGACCACAACTTCGTCACCGCCAGAAGCGGCATACACTGTAAGGTACGAAACGCTCCTTGGAGTCGTCGTCGACGTTTCGCTGCCACTCTCTAATGCTCGTATAGTCACTTTGTCAGCGTCAAACTCTTTGACGAAGTTGACGCGGACAAGATCCTGCTCTGCTCTATGCGAAAATTCGATTGCGTTGTCTGGGATCGCCTCGGATATCTTCTCGGGTTGGTTGTTACTGCTCTGCACCGTTGGCTCCGCTGTCGTTTCCGCTGACTGAACGACATCAACGTCAAGGTCGTCTTCCGAGAGCGTGGTTGTCACTGACAAACGGTTTCCGTTGATAGAGAGTGAACCCTGCTTTTTCGACATTCCGAATTGGGCTTTGAGTTGGGCCCGTGACATTCGCTCAACGTCATCGCTTTGGAGTGCGAGATCTGTTCTGATCTTTCGGCTTTCCGGAGCGAACGTCAACGATGAGAATACGTCGACTTGCTGTGTCACGATGTCGGTCACGAGACTGGGGTCTTCACTTTCCCAGTAGTAATCAGCGAGTTGAACAGGGCCGTCCCAGCCAACCAGGAGATCACCTGACCCAACAGTGTTCGATAACCACTCGTAGGTATCGTTGTCGTCGACGGCGCGATTGCGGTTGCCACGCCACGTTTCGATGGCTGTCCGGACTTTCGATCGAGTATCGGCTACGATCACCCCCGAGTCACTGAGTGCAACGGCGGCGTCAACGTCTGTCGACGGTTCGTATATCGTGAACTCGCCTGTTTCACTGACGGTCTCGTGGTTAATTTCGCCAAAGGCCCCTTCCCTGCCGTTTCGTAGCGATTTGTCGGCTCTGGCCACATCTATCTCGCCGGTCCCAATAGTCGTCTGGTTAGCGATAAGCAACTCCGTGACCCCTTCTGATGGCGTTTGTAAATCAATGAGATAGCCCAGCCCTGAAACCACCAGTGAGAGGGCGGAGGTGGCGATCACCTGTCCGCCGGTTTTCAGCGGTAGCTTCAACAACGGGTCATCTATTTCATCAAGGCCAGACAGATTGGGTGTGAATTGTGCGGAAGTCGTGTCATCGCTAGATGGTAAAATCAGTGGGAGAACAGGATCAATCTTTGAGGTCTTTGCCGAGACGGTAAGATCGATATAGCCAGTGAGCGTCGACCCAGCGGTCGCCGGAATCCACTCCGTGTACGATGGGGTCTGGTTTGTTCTCCAGCAACCCGCGAGTGCAGCTGCTGTGGCTGTCGTACCGAGCTCGATGAATCGACGCCGGTTGAGGAAGGGCATAGTGGAGGGTGAATAGCAGGGGTGCGATCTGGCCGCGCTTCTCAACTGGGAGGCCACAGTCCACAGTCATAAAATGTGTCGACTCAGCCAGTATGAATCAGTTCGAATAGTGTTTCTCGCCAAGAAACACGTCGTCTGAGCTTTATCTATTGCCCGTCAACGATCGACTATGACGGACATAGGAGGTCCACAGCGATGTGGAGTCGGTATCCGTGGTGTATCGATCGTGATCGACTCGTTCGTCTGGTTTGGGCTGTTCATTGTCGCGACGCTTTCTGTCGCGGTTGCGACTGGCCAGCTCGAAACGACAGTAAACGGTGCGGACGCAACTCTCAGTGGGTCAGCCGGAACGGCGGCTTTCGGGCTGTGGCTCGCATTCGGGATTGGATATCACACGCTGCTCGAGTGGCGGTTCGGGAAGACCCTCGGAAAGTACCTCGTGGGAATCAGAGCTGTCGAAGATGATGGTTCGCCCCTTTCGCTGCGCTCGTCGATAGTCCGGAACGTGTTTCGACTTGTTGACTTCCTACCCATTTGGTATCTTGTTGGCATCGTCGGGATCTACCTCTCTGACGGGAACAAACGCATAGGCGATCAGTTCGGGGGCACTGCTGTCGTCCGTTGACGGAACGTCGATCGAGCCTGTATTCTACGCTGTTCCCAAAGTAGGTCTCGAATCAGACACTGACCCAGGCCAACAGCACACAGCTATCGCGTGTTCAGGTTATTCGAAACATCCGCAGTAGCCAGTGGGCAAACAAGTCATGGTAACGTCCGACGGGAAGTCAACCGTCGTGGCCGGCATTCTCAGTAAACACAGGTTGTTGCAAAGGGACCCAGCCCCGCAAGGAATGAGCTGTTATAGCGTGGCGGTCGTCGACTGGTTGCGCAACTCGACTATCGCTTTTGGCGGGACGACTCAGGAGTTAGGTACTCAGGACACCCAATGTGACGAGTTGTCAGTGATTACAGAACATTGAGATACTGCAGACCGGCAATCAGTAGGATGGCAGCGATCAGTACGAGTTTCATCACCCATGGTGGGACGTCTTTCCGGATTCGAAAGGCCCAGTCCATACGGGTCAATGAGTCGTTCAGTTATTATATCCCCAAGCCGGGTTTCTGGTTATGAAACAGGCCCGAACCGTCGGCTACGTAGCTGAAGTTGAGACTACAGTGGATTTAGCGGGCCTGTGATGCGCGAATTTGACCGATTCGGTCAGCGGAAACTGCTCCAGATTACTCTCCAAGCGGCCATTCTTGTCAAACCTTCAACCGTATGGGCAAATTTTTCAGACGTCCAATAGTGTAGCCACTCAGACGGCGCGCTAACCCAGACAGAGTGTCTCTCTACCCGATTCCAGTTTCCTTCTTCAGCAGCGTCAGCGTGTTGTCCGCTGTAATCACCGGTGAGTGCTCATACTCGCCAGTCAATTCGGCTTGGACGAGGAGATCGACAGCTCGCCAGATCGAGTACAGCAGACACGCAAACGCGAAGTAGAAGGATCGCAGCTCAAAATTCTTCGACGTTGTCGCCGCCATGAACCGTTTGATCGACCTGTACCCACTCTCGATCTCCCACCTGTAGCCGTACTCCGTAAGGTGTCCGCTCCCCCCATTCGTCATGAACACCGAATACTGCCGGTGATCGTCGTGCTCGGAGTCCTCTTTCCGTCGGTAGATAGCGTCGTCTCGTGCCACTCGTTCTTGCCGAGGTGGAGCTTCCGGTCAGTTTCATATCGGCCTTGATCGCGCTGGAGCAATCGCTTGGCCTGGGCTTTCTCGCTGGTCTGCATCCGCTTCGGAACGACGTAGGAGTGCCCGCGCTGACTAATCATTTCCAGGACGTGCTGGCTATCGAACTCCCGGTCCATCAGTACGTTATCGACGTGAACGAGCTCTTCAGCCGAATCCAGCAAGTCCTCGACGATTTCTAGTCGTGACTCGCCTTTCCGTACCGGGCGGGCATCGAAGACGAGTGGGACAGCGTTCCCGACCAGCTGGACGGTCGCCCACTGATAGGCGTACTCGTCGGTCTGTTCTTTCGTCCCAATGATCTCGTCCTCGTGGCCGGTCCGGTCGCCGGTGAAGGGAGCAGCCTCGGTGATGTCGATAGCGACGATCCCTGCCCGGAAGAACTTCTCCGTCTCTGCGACCTCATCAATGAGTCGTCGAATCGCCTGCCGGTACATCGCTCGAATCTGCTCGATAGAGAGATCACGAATGTGGTCGCGGTGGGCGTGTCCGAGTGGTGTCCGCTCCCGCGTTGACTCGTGGACGAAACTGCGAGCACCCTCGTTTGCAGCCAGCCGCTCGCGCAGTCCGAGATACGTCTGTAGGTCCCAGAAAGCGTGCTCGTGGACCTTAGAGCCTTCGCCACGATTGAGCGAGAACGCAGGGAACACGACACGGCTGACGTGCTCGGTGACTCTATCGGCATTGTCCAGAATGGCTCGGTCGTCTGGAACCGATTCGTCCACGTCATCGCAACGAGCCGGGAGGATCTGCTCTGGTTCGCGGGGGACGGTGACATCGGCGTTCTGCGCTTTGATGAGGATCGTTCGAGCTGCTTTCTGGACCGTCTCGCGGAGATCTCGCGTGAAGCGCTCGTTCCAACTGCGCCACAGTGTCGATTGATCGGGCACCATCCCAAACTCTAGGCGTCCGCAGAATCCGGGTTGGCCATCGAGGTACTCGACGAGAGATGTTTCGTGCTTCCATCCGTGGAGTTCTTTCAGCACGAACACGCGAAAGAGGGTATCCATCTCGTAGCGTGTCGAACTTCCATAGCAGTCGTGGGCCTCGAAGCGGAAGTAGGCCAGAGGAATCGAGCAGACCAACTGTTCGAGTGAGTTATGATCAGGGTGCGTAAACCAGGCACTCGAGACGACTCGAACGTCCGATTCTAACCCGGCGAGCGAGGTTCGATCGTACAGCGGCGTCGAGTCATATGTGGGCCACTCGACGTGCTGGTGGTGTGCGATTCGTCGAAAGACACTGCATCGAGACTCGCGAGTCGCGACCACTACGAATAGATAGCCCGGACATGCCCAAGAGTCCGTCTAACTGACCTTTATAGTGGTTTCAGTAGCTCTATTGGATTCCTCAGTCGCGAAACAGGACTGGTGCAGCTAATCGTTAGATGTAGAGTGAGGATGTAACAGAGTGGGTTCTAGATATAGCTTACAGAATGTCTATATGATTCGGGTGGGTGGATTTCTGTATGCCCTCCCGCCGTTCGTTCCTCGCCACTAGTGGTACGCTCTTGGCAGGTGTCCTCGCTGGCTGCTCGGGGACAATTCTTTCACAATCGCCAGATGGGACGCAATGGACCGCATCAGTTCCTGAACCAACATCACTGTCCCCACCCTGTGTAACGAACGGATGGCTTGCAGTTGGTGGGTATCATAGCAGTCAATCTGGGAATAGCCAGCTCGCGGTTTTTGATGCAACAGACGGGACACGACAGTGGGATATTGATCTAGAACGAATAACTGGCCTCACTGCTTCAGATGGACGCATCTACGCCGGCGAGAGAGGCGGCCCCCGTGGTGCACAAGCACAGATCTACGCGTTCGATGCATCGAGTGGTGAGCAATTGTGGACACAGGCCGTGAATAACCTCGCTTCAGCGCTCACTGTTTCGGATGAGACCCTCTACGCGGCGAACGGCTCCCTTGCAGCCCTTGAGACGAGTGATGGAACACTTCGCTGGGAGCAGTCGTCGATCGATGGAATCGACTTCACCGTGATTGCCGCACCAGACGACCAACTTGCATCTGATGATACGGCGGTCTACTTCGGTAACCAAGGAGGCGTCGTCGCACTCTCACCCAGTAACGGAACACTTCTGTGGGCGTGGCAGCCGGAGGACTGGCCGTCAACAACTGTCGGCCCTCTTCCTGTCGATACCCATGTATATGTTGGAGCAGACGGTAACGTCGCCGCACTTGATCGGACAACTGGCCAGCTCCAGTGGCGATCGTCATTTGGAATGGATGCCCGAGTTCAAGGGGTCCACAAAACTGAATCATCCCTTTTAGTTGCAGAGTCGACAGCGCAAGCACCTTCTGGTACTTTTGGGACATTATATGAGCTCTCACTTCAGAACGGTACGGAACGCTATGAGAGACGCTTTGAGACGCCCGTAACACAAACAACTTCGACCTTGGACAGGTTCATTGTCGGAACAGATGCCGGACAGGTCACGTGGGTCGATAGACTCTCTTCATTTGAGCAAGCTCAGACGACGATTTCCAGTGAGACATTTCTCCTAGGTGCCGGTGACGAGCAAGTGTTTGCACAAACAACCAACGGAACTCTATACGCTCTCACTCAGCCATCATAACGCGAGATCAACGGTAACAGCCAACAGCGCTAGCAAGTAGAACATCTCGACTGAGCTCAAATAGATTTAGCAACGCTTGATGATCCTTAGATAGCTCACACCATATGCATTAAGAGATCCAGTCTCAACTATTCGGTTAAATGACTTGCCTATAGCGAAATAGAGTTTACCAGGAGTGCTTCAATCTTACACAGGTTCGGCTGAAACTGTCAACATATTCGTCGCAGTCAGTCGTATAGGCTTCTGAGGTACTCATGAACAAGCTGTTGTTCTGCAGTACGTCAACGCGATCTCACTGATTTCGGCGGGTTGTTTCGTGGCAGATACTGGGATTGATATCCAGTTCTTCCCGTTCCGGCCGGTTTCTCATAGTGCAATAGTATCTCGGAGCTCGTGATCACACCCAGAATAGCTGTCGACCTTTGGGGCGGTGTCGATCTGTGGGTCCGATTTCGCAGTGGTTGGCCCAAGGATTTTCGTCGAAAACACTGTCCTGACGGAATCGACCGTCGTCTCACAAGAGAAGAAGGCTCGCTGTTTGAGATGGCTGTTCTGAGAATGCCGATTTCGGGTAGTAGCCAATTCCAGACAACTCACAAACAATTTGTGTTGCGTCAGTGTCGAGGACAGACAACCACACAACAAACGATACCGGCCAGAATATGACTGGTGGGAATAAATCGCATGTCGCTATACAGAATCTCGGAGCTTATTCGAAAATGGTACTATCAATATTCTAGAGGTAGCGGGGCTGTAACATCAATTTAGGAAAACCGGATCGGCCACCGTACATTCATTTTTCAACATCAGATTGGGTAAGACAGCAATCGTGTGTACAGGATATGAAGAATGAGAGCAATCACTGTAACAGCAAGCAACCCGCTCCCAAGGAACCCTTGTGATTGGAAGTAGGTTGGCAAAATCAACAAGACGGTCGCGAGCAACAGTGAGACGAAACCAACCGAGACAGCTATCCTACGCTTCTTTTTTAGCTGTATGGCTTTTTGTTTCGTCATCAATCCAATAGCAGGTTAGCTTCTTCGTCAGTGAGAACGCACCGAGCCCAGGTAGTCTCTCCACTGTGATCGAGGGTGAGAACACCTGCAGGCGCTAAATGGTCGCCTGTCGTGACATTAAGGACATATGTGATTTCCGCTTCCGACAGCGGTAGATGGCAGATTTCTTCTCTATCTTCGATACGGTGAATGTGGATCTGCGCGGGCTCTACCTCCAACTCCTCTCGCAATATACTGTAGTCAGAGGAAATGAGACGAAGCGTCTTGTCGCCTATTGAACCGAGCTCGGCATTCAGGTCTAACGCATCCAAGACTAGATAGGCATCGTCGATAAACAGTTCTGCCTCCTCTCCCTGCTCAGACCATTCAGAGAGGGCTTCTTTCGCCGCCACACCGATTGATTCGATATATTCATCGTCGGCTGCGATTGGATCTATCAGACGCTCATCCGGTGCATATCGGGAGCAATTTTCGGGAAGGTCGTCCACAAACTCCCAAATTCCAAGGGGGTCTACAACGAGCAGTGGCCTATCTGGATTCCGTTCGGCAAGACGTTTATAGTGGGTTTGAGCCGTTATGGTCTTTCCAGCAGAGAGACACCCGATGTAGAATTGAATGTCGTGTGATGGTTCTTCACTCTCTGCGTAAAACGGCGGTAAGGATGCTCTATCTACAGAAGGGTCCGTATCTATTGGTTCTGTAACCATATTTTTACAGTCAGTTCAACGGCACTTCTTTCTTTCTGTGCATAGAAGAAATTTCGCCATAGAGACCGATTGTTTCTTTGCACCGAATAAAACAAGCCCTGAGGACAGAAACAGCCGAGTTAGATGGGCCGCGGACGCAATCCGAAACTCTCCGAAGATGACCTACTCGACGCTATCGAGAGCATCACATCGTCCGCATACCCGGTCGCTGACACCCAGGAGATCTGCGCCGACGTCGATAAAGAGGTGACTGCTCGAACTGTCCGGGACACACTCAGAAGCTACAGTCAGGACCCGGAAAGCACCATTCAAGGACGGAAACCAGGCAAGCAGAAGGGATGGGTGTGGTGGGTACACTCACGAGACGACTAACCAACAAAATTATACGAAATTGGTGTATGTTGGTTAGTAAGTCATGGCGCAGGAAGCAGACATCCACTACGACCCAGACGGTTGTCTCGCGATTGTCGGATCGACCGGTACACAGTGTGGGAATGGAGACGCGCCGCTGTGTGGCACTCACGAGAAGGCCCGGTCAGTCCGACGCGTCGACGAGTTTGAGTCCGGCCCCAACGAGGACCTGCGGGACGACCTCGTCGAGAAATGCGACATCCAAGGTGAGATCGCGTACGCGCTCGCGACGATCGCACCGAGGGTGAGACCACTGTGGCGCCGGCTGACCGCGCTCGAACCCATCGAGGTTGGAGGAGAGACGTGGGACCCACGACGGCTCTTGCTATACGCCGAGGACGTCGCCGACCATCCAGAACACGACAGGGACCACCACCTGTTCGCGAACGCCGATTGCATAGCAGTTGTCGAGGACGGGCAGTACGGCGACGAGTACAGATGTGTCACGAGCGGGCACGGGAATCTCTTGTGTGGCGTCCACAACGATGCAGACGACCTGCGAACCGTTCTTGACGAGGACTACCCCGAGGGTCCAAACGTCGATCCAGTGTGGATAGACGGGGAAAAACACTGGTTGATCGAACGGCGCGGCGACGACACCCTGGTCGTGACTCCCGACTTCGAACTCACACGGCTTTCGGACCCCGATATGCTGACGGCAGAGGGGCTGCCGATCGATGCGAACGGCTGGCGATACAGGAGTGACGACGGTGAGCAGTTCCACGAGGGGTTCGGTCGGATTGAGCGGGTCCGAACGCACGAGGTCGACGCCGGCGTCGAGATCATCGCGACGAACAGTGACTACCGGGCGGTGATCGACACGACGGCAGAGGAGGACGTCGTCGATACGCTGGCCGAGTTCCTCCTGGACAATGATCCGGAGGACGTCGAGGAGATTCTAGAGGGAAACCGGCCAGAGGCGATTGTTGACCGGCTCGAGTATTCGGAGCGGCCAGACCTGCTATCCGACGTCGACGGAACCGACGTGATCGCTGTCTCGGCCGGGGGGAACGTCTACCAGGGAATAGTCACCGACATCGGGACTGGGGCGTGGGACACGCCGGCTGACAACGTAAACCTGCGTATCTTCGCGCACGACGTCGAGCACGACAGTCAAGAGGGAATGCTTACGATCCAATCCCATCGCGATGCACATGACCAATGGTCGGCAATCCAGGCTGAGTTCTCCGCTGGCCCGGATGCAGAAACCGTTGAGGTTGGGACTGTCGATGCCGTGGAGTCGGGGGACACAGTCGACCCGACAGACTTGACCGCTGTCGAGGAGAACAACCAAGACATGAGCGACGAGCCTGTCGAGCCGGATGCGCCGTCATCCCTGCCGAAGTACCTCCGGGAAGGAGCGCAGAAACAGGACGCCCAGACGCTCCGAGATCTCGCCGAGTACGCCGCAGCGCTGGCCGATCATCGCGAGGCCCAAGCCGAACATGAGCTCGAGGAGCAAGCCGTCGACGAGGACGTGCCCGAGGAGTGGGACGAGGACGAGTGGGCTGAACAGATCGACGAGGCCCGAGAGAACGCCGACATCGAAGGCTCGAAGGGGACTCTCACGACCAAGCAGATCGATGGACGAGGTTATTATTACCTTCAGTGGCGGGAGGGTGGGAAGATCAAAAGTCAGTATGTAGCACCTGAAACCCCGAGTGATGGATAAAACTCGTCTGTGGGTTAGTAGCTACAAAATACTCGTACAACCACTCGTCATAAATAAATAGTACAATCAGTGGTTGCAAACATCCGTTACAAACACCAATTAAACACGCTTGATATAAACAATAGCTGCAAGTCATCGATAGAATTATTTGTTACATATATTAACTGCAATTAGTTGTTTCAGCCTTCTGTTTCAAATGAGTGTTACAAACGCTCGTTACAAATAGATACTACAAACACCTGCTTCAACCACTTGATTCAGATGGTTGTTTTCAATAGTTGTGTGTTGTGGATGTTACGTCTGACACAATTTTATATTGGTAACAAACAAAGGGGTTAGTAGAATGCTATCATACGCTGTTTACAGTGAAGCTGGTGGAGTTGGGAAGACAACTCTCTCAGCAAACTTGGCCGTGGCTCATGCACGAGCTGGTCTTGACGTATTGGTGGTCCCGCTTGATCCCCAAGATGGTGACCTCAGTCACCTGTTAGATGTCGATCAGAACAGAGCAGACAGTGAGATAGACACACTTGTTCACCACCTTGTCGGTCGAGGAATAGGTGATTTCACAGACCTCATACAGACTGCCGAACAGGGAGTTGACATTATTCCAGAACACAATCGGCTAGAGGACCTTGGAGAGACCCTTCGGAAGGAGAGGGAAGCTCGTAGCGATTTTGGTGAGTCTTTCCCGATGTGGACACAGTTGCAGCGAGTTCTACGTGAAGCAGAGATCCACAAGCAATACGATGTTCTAATTGTCGATCCACCTGCGAGCTCAGGTCCGCACTTATACAATGCGCTCGATGCAACCCGGAATTTAGTGCTCCCAGTTGAGCCGTCTGGCAAAGGCCAAGCATCAGTTGATGGTCTCAATGATCTGGTCAGCAACCTCGAAGAGCAACTGGAGATCAATATTGGCGTCTTGGCAGCAGTCCCCAATCGATTCAAGGGAACAACAGACCAGGAAGAAATTGTCAGCGAGATTGAAGCACAGGGATTCGACGTCCCAGTGACGATGCGTGATCGCACTTCGCTGCTTGAAGGATGCTGGAAAAAGAAGTGCAGTGCGTTCAGGTATGTACAAGAACATCGCGACAGACAGCGAGACTACGAACTGGAAACGATAGCGAAATTCGACAAGTTAGCACGTCATCTAGAAAGCGAAGGCGGACTCACGGCACCAAACCCTCCAGAGCCAGGCGAACTTTCCCAAGAAGAAACGGGGGTTAGAGCATGACAGGCCTAAAATCAGGTTCCGGTGATGATCTGTGGGCAGATGATGACGACAACCAAGAGTCTACAGAAGAGGGCCAGGAAGATGCTGTGGTAGAGGACAAACAGCCATCCGAGTCAGAGCCAGAAGAGCCTACGATCGGAACAGACAACGATGTCTCCACAGAGTCAGACGGTCGGCCGTACATCGTGCGGCGCGCAATAAAAGACAAATCAGTCCAATTCGAGCGTGATGAACGGCTCACGTTTTTCGTTCATGATGATGTTGCCTCTGGAGAACGGGAACTGAAATCAGATTTAGAAACAGAACTCGACCGGGATATCCCGAAATTCGATATCCGAGAAGCGGCATATCGTGCAGCTCTCAAAAATCCAGATGATGTGCTTGCAGAACTAATTGCGATGGGTTACTCCAACGATAGCTAAACGACCCGGCAACCCAGCAACATTCATTTTGAGAGAATACTCACAGTAATTGGAACTAGCTGAGTTTCCATTCATTTTTTGAAGGGGCGATATCCAGTTGCGGATATGCGTAAGGTCCTCGCAGGCACGCTCTCCAACACAGCGGTCCTCGGATCGGACGGTGAAGAACTTGGCACGATCTACAACGTCACGATGGATCATCAAACAGGAGCACTGGAATACGTGCTAGTCGAGCCAGCAAAACCTGAGATATCCGGCTTCGAGACGACAGAGAATGGCCACCTGTGCGTCCCTGCAAAGTGTATCGAAAGTCTCAGTGACTACCTTGTTGTGCGCAGACCGAAGTCACGCGATCACTGACGTGTGGTAACTGCCCCAATCGCGACAACGGGTCCGAAAGGATATGCGAAATCTGTAAGATTCGCCAGTTATTATGCCATAATTTCATTTTTGACTGTTACAGAAATCTTCGTAGACAAACTTGGAGACTTAGTGGAAAACCAATCCAGCGCGAATGAGCGAACCGCTACAGTTCTGATTGGATATCGAGTTCGTTCAGGGCGTCAACATCGCGGCTGATTTCTTCGATTTGGGCTGTTTGCTCCTCGTTGGCAGAGGCAATCTTCTGGGCTTCTTCAGCGACCTGCTCGAAGCCGTCGGCCGTCTCGTCGACCATCGCCGCGATCTCTTCAGCGCTGGCAGCTTGATCGTCAGTGGCTTTGGCGACCTCGTCAACGCCATCGGACGCTTCTTCGACCACTTCGGCGATGTCCTGGAAGGTTTCGCTTGAGCTGTGAACGCGTTCGACGCCATCCTGAACCACCTCATTTGTTTCTTCGAGACTTTGAACGGTTTCGTCAGTGTTTTCTCGAATATCGCCAACGATCGATTCGATCTCCCCCGCGCGCTCCTGTGATTCTTCCGCGAGTGATTTCACTTCGTCGGCGACGACGGCGAACCCTTCCCCGGCCTGTCCTGCACGGGCAGCCTCGATCGACGCATTCAGCGCGAGAAGATTGGTCTGGTCGGCAATGTCGTTGATGACGTCGACGAGTTCATCGATCTGCTGGATACTTGCTTGAAGCTCTTCGACGTCACTCATCACCTCATCGGAGGCTGTTTCGACTTGATCCATGATGTCGATGGTCTCGGCGGCTTCCTCTTCCCCAGCTTCAGCTTTCGTTCTCGCCTGTTCACTGATCTGCTGGACTTCGTCGGCGGTGGCAGCGATCTCTTCGACGGTTGCACTCAGTGAAGAGACTTCGCTCGCCACTTCACCGATGGATTCGAGTTGGTTTGTGGCCTGGGCACTGATGTCTTCAGAGTTTTCCGCTACGTGCTGTGCAGAAACTTTCAGATCGTCGACGGCGTTTTTGATCCCGCCAGTGGCCTCCCGTCGTGTGGTAATGTCGTGGAAGGTTTCGCTGATCGCCACAACGTTCCCATCGGCGTCGTGGATCGGTTTCACGACCAACTCTGTCGGGATTACGCGGCCATCGTAACTTTCCTTCTCAACTTCGACGCGAATCTCGTCTTTCCCCTCATCGACGATCTGTTTCAGCGTACAATTGCCGGTCCCACACACCTCTGGGTTGCAGAACTGGTCGAAACACTGCAGCGTGTCACTGCCCTCAGCTTCCACACCACCCATCTCTTTCATCTGCTCGTTTTCGAGAATGACGTTGAAGTCCGTGTCGACGATCCGCATCGCAGCCCCCGTCGAGTCCATAATACTGCGGAGATTGTTCTTCAGGGTCTCGCGTAGTTCATCTTCGGACATTTGTTTTCCACCGAAGATAGTCTGTGACAAGTCTTCGCCGCTGGAGGGTGCTGTCTTCTCGATAGCCATACGTTGACACTCATACGTTGGGTGTTTAATAGATTCGAAAATATTGCCAGAATGAATCTAGTTAAATATGATTTATTCCAGGGGTCGGTACGATCGCTACAGTCGTGAGGGAACGTGCTCGGAGCCCGTCTAAGGTATATTGAGGAGAGAGCACGAACAAGGGTTGTTTTTCGAGCCTCCCAGCTAAACAAGGCCGGTACTAGGCAGGCAGAGCAAAGTGCCTTCCTTAGTTCCAACCTTCGTATTCTGTCGAAAATTCACGGCCGGTGCAGTTCTCGGTGGCTAATCCGAAGAGACGGAATTCAACATCCTCAAACGGAATTCCCCAGACACCAAAGTCGGGCGGAAACTCTGCATTTGCAGCTAAGCTCGCGTATGCTTGCTCTTCCGTATCTTCATCAATTTCGTAGATTTCGCCAGTGGTGACGACACTCCGCCAGGTTGTTTTATCATTACTATCCTGTTCATAAACAGTCAGGCACACATTAGGGTTTGAATTGATTGCCTGATCTTTTCGGCTATTGTATCCACCGCCCCATTGCATTGGAAACACCATCTGAGAAGAATCATAGCCGAATGAGATCGGGATGGCATATGGTTGCCTGTCATCAACCATTGCAAGGACGCCGATTCCTCGCCGAACAAGTAACTCATCGATTTCCTTCTGGTCTAGACGTCGCATCTCTACCCTTCGTCACACTAAGCCATCGGTGGTAAATGCTCTGCTACATTCGGTTTGATTGACGTAGGGGGGAGTGCCACAGGATGGGTGGTGTGGAGCCTTCACAGCAGATCGGGGGCACTCCACGTGGAAGCGCTTGGCCAGTAGACTTATATCCCCGTCAGATACCTGTCTGACGACTTGTGAACAGACAGTCACTTCACAGGAGTCATGACACAGATCCAAGTTGATCTTAGTGTAGTTGTCATCAGGTGTGTTCCGAAACGAGAAAGATTCCGTAGTATTGGGACCGGTCTTTGAGAGAGTCTCAAGAAAACGCTCGTTCTCGAACTCTGCTCTCGTACAACAATTGTGGTCAATACTGATACAGAACATCGATCTTTGTTGTCTTGACCACCGAAAAGAGACGTGAACTGGAAGAAATGATTCGCACTGCAGAGCGAATGTTTGTGAAGAAGAAACTAGACACAACTTCACACACAATGAAATCTAGAATAGTCTTTTGTATTTAGAATTCGGAATGCCAATATGCCATCACGACTGACCTCAGCACAGGAGACACTCCTGAATCTCCCAGAGATCGATGAACGGAATGTCGTGCGAATTGCCGAGAACATTACTGAAGCAATAGAAAATCTTCAGAGTGAGGCGTCCCATTCCGGTGGGAACCAACGTCTCGATGGACTACACGACGAGATCCGTGGGATAGACGAACCGGAACCTGACCAAGTACAGTCAATCGCAGATGAAGCCTGGCAGATATCAAAACGGATGCGTGGAACAGGCTTCGACTACGACATGCTACGAAATTAGCAGTGTAGCTATGACATCGTGTAAAGAGACTGGTTCTTGAGAGTGGCTTAACAACATCCCAGAAGAAGATTGTCTTTGCCATCGGCCGGCAGAGTCCTGTTTACCGATCTGAGTTTATCAGAAATTGTTTATGGATTCCCTTTGTTATTCCAATTTGTATTCACACCATGATTGGTGATTGGATATCTGTGTGCCATTCGGACAGCGATAATGAATAGCTAACCAACAGATTCACTGTATCGGCAAAATGTTGGTTAGCCCAAATCACAAAAGTTTCCACTAGAAAATTAGAGATTTCACACATGTCAAGAATACCCACCCGCCGATCGATGTTGATGAGCCTTGGAGTGACCGCTGCGGCTACCCTGGCCGGCTGCAGTCAAAATACCCCAGGAGAATCAGGGAATGAGACAAACAGTAATCAATCATCGAACGACAGCAACGACAGCAGTGTCTTTGCGAATGTGGAGAGTGTCGCTGGTGAGTGGAACGCAAAACTTCGGGTGACTATTTCGGAAGATACTGACGTTGATAAAATCGGGCTCTACGACAGCAACGGAGTCAAGAAACAGCGCAAATCCCTGGGTGCCGGGTCAGCTGTGGAGTTTGCACTCTCCGAAGACCTTCCCTCCGGAGCCTACGATCTCGTCGCCACAACGGACGGGACGGAAGTTGAACGCCAATCCGTTGAGCTGGATCGATCTATTTCTATCCAAGATGTTCGGATCTACGCACCAGAGGACCACCCTTCACAAACCTTCGAATTAGATGTCACAAATACAGGCGACTTTAGACTGGACATGACGAACACCGAACTTGGTGTGTCTGGGGATGTTCCCAACCCCGAACGGAAGGACCTCTTCAGCTCTCCAACTGCATTCGTTGATTCAAAAGCGGTTGGTCATCTGAGCCCCGGGCAAGAAGCCACGCTGCGACTATCGCATGATGCACTCCAAACACATTCGCTGACCGAAGGCGATCTGAGTAAAGGTGGTTGCTCTGGCGAAAAGCGAGTGGCAACAATGCAATTCAATACAGCATCGGGATATACAAAAGAGATCAAAGTAGAATACACACTCTCTGGTGAACCAGAACGGTTCAGTGTTGTGTACGGCTGTTCAGATTGGGCCGTAAACTCCTGGGAGCCAGTTAAGTGACAGTTCCACCACTTCGCTTCAGATTTTAGAATTAATTTTAATAGCGATTTTAAAAAGTATTTAACACTCACAAGCCCGACTGAATAAGCCACAGAACGGCAAACAATGGGCATCAAAAAAGCGATCCTGAATGGTGTTGAGAAAGCACTCGAAGGCGTCTTCACGTCGATCAAAAACGAGATTAGTGAATCAATCTTCGAGCCGGTCATCCAGACTGCATTTGGACTACTAACAAACACACCATATCCAAATAATATCTACACATTTGGGGCGCCGACAAATGGTGCGTGGAAAACGTTCTACGGGGGAATTTATCAGGATATCCAGCTCTTGGTGGCGCCACTATTTGGCTTGGTTCTCGGCCTCGCAATGTTCTTCAATATATTCAACACGAAACAACAGAAGATCGCTCTCCGGCGAGCAATCTTCGTCTTTCCATTTGCGTATTCTTGGTGGTGGTTCGGTGGGTGGTTCCTGAAATTCAACGATGCACTGGCCGACTATCTACTGAACCCTGCTGCAGAGAACATGTCTGGGACACTAGAAGGATGGATCACTACGACAGGGAGTGCCATCTTCGCAGCAGTAATTGTGTACACACTCGGAGTTGGCGTTCTTTTCACTGTGATACTGATCTACAAATTGCGTGAAATGGCCATCTACGCCTACATGCTGTTCATGCCAGTGTTGCTCCTTCTATGGGTAGTCCCCATTGACTCCGTCCAGGGATGGGCAAAAAGTCAGATGGCAAAGTTCGTACCATTGACGTTTATGACAATCCCTGTTGCATTATTATTACGGATTGGGACAGAGTTAATCACAAATACTGGAGGACTTGAAAGTTCAATCATGGGTCTGGTCATGTTCGGGGGTGCAGCCTACGCGCCACGATATATCTTCAAATACTCCTCACAGGTATCTAATGCAGTGCAAACAGGGAGTCGCACTGGAAGGGCAGTAGCGAGTGGTGCAACCCATAGTGAACAGCGATCTGGTGGGATGTCGGGTTCAGGTGGCAGTGATCGCCGACAAGTCGGGTCGTTTCGGCAGGCAGGCAGTAATCGTGGCAGTGGTGGGGGCCAGAATAGTAGTATGCAGTCAGGACGAAAACAACTGTCACATCCAGGCGGCGTGGATTTTTCACCATCGATGTCACGTCGCAGACGTCGGCGTCAACGAGCAGAAAATCTCGGCCGTGCAGGTCGGACTGCAGCCAGTAAAACAAAACAGGGTGCCGTTAGTGGAGTCAAAGGGGCCGGAAATCGCCTCGTTGAATCTGCTGCCAAGAACTACTACAGAGACGAAAGCACGGCCAAGGGAATGGGCAAAGATGCGTTATCTGCAGTGGGGGGAACAGTGACCGAAGCCGGAAAACTTCCCCTCAGCGGTGGGAAGCGTGCAGCTCAAGGAACCAGTAAACGGATGAACAAAATCAACCGTCGGATCAAGGCACGACAGCAGGAACTCAAAGAGGAATATGATCCACGTTCCATGGCGGTAGCCGATAACCAACGGTCGATTCTGATGGGGGACGAAAGCAATAGTGGCTCCGACAGTAGTTCAGAGAAGAACGGTAGCCAGACCTCAATGGCTCGTCAGACCTACAGTCGCAACCAAAGTAACCGGACTGTCGGGTCGATCGGATCACTATCGAATTCGGACAGTGAGGAGGAATCCAGGAGATAACAATGCTCAAAGGACACATCTTGTACGTACTTGATAACGATAGGCCAGTGCATCCACCAATCGGTGGCTACCTGCTCATCCTGGTTTGGCTAGCATTGGCTGTCACAAACCTTGATGTGGCTATGGAGACGGCAGCCAACGGGGATCTCATTGAAGCCACCGTCCTGTTGCTCTTCGGAATGCCAATGTTCGTTTTCCTTATAATTCGAACGTTCACTTGGATCGACGAAGTGTGGGCAAATCGTAGTCGGCCAGCCAATCTTAATGGAACACTCCATAAGCTACGGAAACTTTCGATCGGAGTTGTTCCTGTATTCGCAATAATTGATATCTTCGTGTTCGATCAGCCGTTGCTGACAGAAATTAAGCTAATATCGGTCTATCTATCAGGCTGTGCAATGCTTTCGTTCTGCCTTTCACTATACGCCATGACGGCAAAGGATGCGGTCAGCAATTCAAAAGAAACACTTCAAAACGCATTTTCTAGAGGTTAGCGGCTTTTATCACTAATTCACAATTCCTCAAGGTACTGCTGTTCCCACTCGCGCCGTGCTTCGAGTTCGCGTCGACCTCGACTGGTCAATTTATAGACGTTCGTGCGCTTGTCTTTCTTCCCTTTCTCAACGAGCCCTTTCTCAACAAGTGTATCGAGGTTCGGATACAATCGACCGTGGTGGATCTCCTTTTTGTAGTACTCCTGAATTGCCTCTTTGAGTGCGAGTCCATGGGGCTCTTCGAGACCACCAATTACGTATAGGAGATCGCGCTGGAAGCCTGTCAGGTCGTACATGGAGTACGATTTCTGACTTAGTTTATATATGCTTTCTGTTACGTCGAGATTGCGCACTCAAGGTCTTAATAGATTCAGTCACCAGTCGGTTCAGAATGATAGGCACGACCCGGCTTAAACGAAGTCAGTTCTTCAATTTGCTCTTCTAATTCCTCGATTTTGACTTGCAGTTACTGGACATCCCTCTCATCTTCGTCGCTGACGGTGAGACGATCTTTTAGTCCCTGCAGACGCGTCTCTTTAGTGTCCCGTTGACATCGGCCTTGCGGACGTACTCGATCGTCTCAATCTCGTATAGATCCGATTCAGAGAGTTCAGTTACCTCCAGCGCCTCCTCGACCTTGTCGCGGTCGACACTTGTGACACGTTCGCGGTCGATACCCACAGCCTCCAATGCGTTCAAGGCTGCCTGTTTTATATTGCCACATGCAAAAGGGAGCGGCTTTAGCGTCCATGAACGTCGGGGAACAACCGGTTATACCACGGTTATCACTCGAAATTCGGTGTGTTGTTACTCTTGTCAGTGGTGTGCGAGTGTCGGAACCAGCCCCACCGTCTGGCACCTCAGATGCTAAGTCGGTTCAGGTACGACACTCACCAATGGCCGAATTCGAGGATGTTTCGGCTCGGTATACGCTGTCTGATGATGTAAACATACCCTCGGCTTTCGAAGCAGCCGGTATCGAGTATCTTGATGTCGACAACGAGCGGCTCATCGCAATATTCCGCGGAGCAGTGCTCCGAGTTGCGGCAGTCGACGGCGAGATAACCAGCACGGCCACAGTGGAACTCACGGTCTTTGAACTTCCACCAACCATCGATGACACTGATGAGGCGACAATCATCATTCAAGACGTGATTGATCAGGTGACGGCTGTGTCGGGGACTAGTTGTGAGCGATCTACAGTCATCACAGAACAGTGAAGTCAGAGAAACAGCTTTGTGAGCGGGATATCACTACCTAACAATGACCTTCATCGCATGGGGACGTACTGACGACCTGTACACAGAATGTCGTCAGTGTGGATATGCAGTCGATGACGCGGATGACACGTGTCCAGCGTGCGGCTCGAGCGAAATTGCGATCTATAGCTTTTAGGAAGGGGTGTCTACAGAAACACTCATTCTGCTGAAATGTCTCGCCTCTATGTCAATGGCAGTCGTATTCCCAGGATATGAAAAGTAGCCAAACACTTTCTTCTACTCCCCTGATATCAGCTGTTGTCACGGGAACTGATCAACCAGCGCAGATCGTGCCAGGCGATAGACGGTAGCCCCATCCCGTGACTGGATTCCATCAGGTCCTCTCTCATATTCATACGTCCATATGAACGAGCCTACACAGTTCCTGTTTCAGTACATGATTGATAGAAAACGCAGATCTAGTAGACGGAGAAGATTGTGATGCAATCCACAAGCCAACCCACGACGCCAACTCCGAGTCGCCTGCTCGGGGTTGTATTGCTTGGCGGCGGCGGGGTATTCCTCGGCGATTCGATCTGGCACATGGCAACATACCCAGCTTCACTGCCACGGGCATCAGCCGGTACCTGGATCGGCCTTCTGGTCGGAACGGTTCTCGGAGCTGTCCTTGTCGCTGTTGGCGTTGCGATCCTCCTCCATTCAACAACCCATCTAAAATTCGTCAGTATTGGCGAATGGGAGTTGTAACAAGAGCACTATGCCCACGTTAGTCACCTGGAATTGCAACATGGCCTTCAGAAAGAAGAAAGAACAGCTCCTGCAGCATGACCCAGACATCCTCGTCATCGCAGAGTGTGAAAGCCCTCAATCCAACGGTGACTGGAGTGACTTTTCTGATTGGCGCTGGATCGGTGAAAACGAGCACAAGGGACTAGGCATCTTCGCGCGTAACGGAATTACGCTCGATTCGGCTTTCGTCGACGGAGACGGTGGCCGATACAGCATCCCCGTGACGACCGACACAGCGATTGACCTCCTGGGAATCTGGGCGATGAACGACAAACAGCAGCCTGCAAATCGGTATATCGGGCAAGTATACAGGTCACTTCAGGACTACCAGGACTGGATTGATTCACAGACAGTCGTTCTCGGAGACTTTAACTGGAATGTCATCTGGGACGAGTCACCAAAGAGCCCTCTCTGCGGCAATTTTGCAGAGACAGTCGATATCCTGCAGAGTCATGAACTGCATAGTGCCTATCACACAGTCACAGACACAGCGTTCGGAAATGAGGAGGATGCCACCTTTTATATGCACAAATCACAGGACAAAGAATACCATATTGACTATATCTTTGCCGGAGGGGAGATCCTTGATTCGGTCGCCTCGTTTTCAGTCGGGGACTACACGGACTGGATCGATGCCAGTGATCACATGCCGGTTATATGTGAGTTTGAGTGACTCCCCTCGGTATCTGTTCCGTGTAGCGTGTCATGAGATCATTCACAGCCAGTAAGTAGAGATGCTCACTGTGTCTGCAAATTCAACACTACTGCCGTTGATTCACTGGTCCCCAACGAAGTCCGAGATGAGTTCTATGATGATCCACAACGGAAGGAGATACATTAGCAAAATTGAGCCGATTTCGATTGCACTGAATATCGGGTTGTCAGTTCCGGGGGTTGTCACAATAAAAATCATAACTACGAACCAGAGCGTAAGGACTTGGACCAATTCGTTTCTATCCATCGTCACACGAATAGTGGATTTGTGTCCAGGTGTACTTTCTGATACTTTGACAGTCTGTATTGATTGACTCCGAATTCTGTGGAAAGGTTTCTATGCCGCGCTCCACGTGGGGTACGGAGTAGGTACCGCGGTTTCACGCCGGAGCGATATCATCAGCCGAGTTTGGCGTCGTGATCTGAAGACTGACCTCGATAGTGTCGTAGGGGACAAACGGACGCTTCGCCCGCCCAGCTTGCTCAAAGTGGACGATATCGTAGTCGGCGAGAACCTGGAGATCATCGTGAACTGTCTTGACATCGCGTACAAGCCGCTCAGCTAGCTGGCGAATGCTGTCTGGCCGTTCTCGCATGATGCTTCGTAAGAGCTCAACACGCCGGTCAGTAAGCAAGGCTCGGAGATCACTTGGGTTTTGGAAATTGATGACGTGCGGTACTTCCTCGCCGGCTTCCCACCGGTCAAGTCGATCCAGTGCATTCTGGCGGTGTGTCTCCTCGGACTCAGAGGTAATGCGAAGTACCGATGGGTAGTCCTCGGGTTCACGATCGTCAAGGAAGTCTGCTTCAGCTTCGGCCTCGTCTATCATGATCTCGCCTTGGTCGGTATCGGTGCTGTTCTCGTCGCGCGTATTGGAGTTAGGTTCCTCTGACATGATTAGTCACCTTTGGCGGCGGACATCCATTTCGTCATAGAACTTCCGAACGTGATCTTTCAGGCCGGTGTACTCGATATCATCGTAGACGCCGTCAGGCGTGTGGTAGTGGTGGCGGTCGACATTCGGGTGATCGGGGAAGTTATCGAACCGTAGGAGGGTTCGACCATCTTCGGCCATATACTGGAATCGGTATTTGACCCCTTCCGGGTAATCGTCGCTTGGGGGGATATCGGTCGCAACCATCTCATACCGGGAGCCGTCGGCGAACGTGTCTGAGTCCTCGTAGATGACCGACCCCATCTATACTACCTATGTTGGTGTTTGGGACCAACATAAGATAAGTCCTTCCGTTGGTGTGATGCACCAACAAGTGTGCTGCCTCTAACCGTAACTAACCAACAATAGGAGTGAATTGGATAGTGTGTTGGTTAGCTACTTGTTCAGTTCATCTGGGTCGATCTCGCCGGCGAGCACCTTTTCTCCCCTTTCTCAGAGATGCTATAGAAAGGATGGGACCCCTCTTCTTTGTCCACCTCAACTAGTCCCTCTTCAACTAAATCCGCGCTGGCGGTTTCAGGCCGGGGGTGTGCCGAGGACTTATTTATCAACCAGTCCATACCCATACTATGAGCACCGACGCTGACGACAGCGGTGACGGCGACTACACCCCGCCGGTCGAAATCACGCTCACCCTCGGTGAATCCGGCGAGCTATGGGTCGCCCGGGACGAAGAAACCGGCGTAGCATCACAGGGACCGACCCGCCAAGACGCCCTCAAAAACCTCGACGAAGCGGTGGCTGGCTACTACGGCGCAGGAGAGCCGCCGACTGACAGTGAACTTCGAGAGCTAGGTGTCGACCCCGACGACAACACTTCGGGTGAGCTCCCCGACGTCCTCCAGTAACGCCGAATGGTCACACGCGACTTTTCAGGTGACGACGTCGTGAAGGTGCTGCTCAACGTGGGCGGCTTCGAGTGGGTCCGAACCAACGGAAGTCACATGATTCTGAAGTGGTACCCGCCCGAGGACCACGAGGACACCGAAATACGCACAGTGAGCGTGCCGCGCCACGACCGAATCGACACTGGCACGCTCAGGAATATCGCTGAGCAGGCCGGTGCTGAGGATTTTGACTTGTTTTGCCAGTGGATTGATCGCAACCGGTGACGCTTGGTTCATCGATCGGCAACCAGACTAACCAACACAAACAGACCCATGGGGCGTGTGTTGGTTAGCTATTCGTTCAATTCTTCGGGGTCGATCTCGCCGGCGAGCACCTTTTCTCCCTTCTCTGTAATCCACCAGACTGCCATCTTATGACGCTTCTTATTTGCTAGAAGCCCTTTCTCTTCCAGTTCGTTCAACCGGGTCGATAAACTATCCTGACGGATCGGAAGTTCCTCAGCAACTTCAGCAGTCCAGAGGACACGGTCGTCTCGCTCTTTGAACACTTTGAGAATATCTTCATCGGAAACTTTGGGCGGACGACCAGGCACAGTTGGTCTTCAGAACTCACTGATAAAAAGATATCAATGAGAAATTATTTTAGCAAGCGTATGCTTTAGAGCATGGCTAAGCTTTATCACATGGCTATGGGATAATTCAGATAGGGAGTTAATCGCGGACCCGCCACTCACGGTTCGGGTCCATCGCACGAAAATGCGGACCCCGAGCTAGGCCCTCGGGTCCGCGTGGCTCCCGTAGATACGGTACGGAAGCATGCCATCTATCCACGCAAGGGGACTTGAAACCCCCGATGACTCAGACGAATTGCCAGCAAAGAAGGAGGCACGGACGGCCAGTGCCCGAAACTGGAGCCCCATCGACGAAGACGATCCCGAGAAAACAGTCTGCAACGGCTGTGGCTCAAAGGTCAATCCCAAATTTGGGCGTGTGCTGGGGGATCAGGACGGACAAGTCCATCGTTGTCCCCACTGTGCGACCACCCGTCAGCTCGCTCACGGCGCAGTTGCCGGGGTCGACTCAACTCTGAACTACGAAGCACGAGGTAGGGGGTCAGCTGAGCGATGATGGTCGTCATGTGTCGACTACTCGGAGGGTATGGCGCATGACCGAAAACCCGGTGACACGATGGCATCGACTGTCCGCAATCCAGCGGGATATCCTGCAGACCATCCGGCGGTTGGACGCAAGCCAAGACTGTCTCTCCGGCATGGAGATCGGGAGGGGTCTCAAGCGATTGCGAGACAAATCGATTAGTAATGGATCGCTCTACCCGGCGCTGGGTGAGCTCGTTGACCAAGACCTGATCGTCAAGCGCGACATCGAAGGCAAGTCCAACCGCTACGAACTCACGGCCGACGGAGAGCAATTACTCGCGACACATGTTGCGTCCTTCGAGTCACTCTACGAGGAAACGGACGGTGATAGGCGATGACCCCGCAGACGACGGTCGTACCCACGAGCGATCCCCACGACGTGGATATCAGCGTCTATCGTGACGAGGACACCGTCGGCCACCTGCTGACGACCGAGCCCAGAGATCCAGGCTGGCTAGGCAATCCATACGCGGACCTCGACGTCGAGCACCGCCAGGCCGTCGCGATGTTTCCACGGACGCTGTTCAACGAGCTCGAAGCCCGACCAGCCCTTCGTAACCACCTCGGCGGCCTCAAAGGCGCACGCCTGGGGTGTGACTGTCCCTACGCTGGCGAGCCGGAACCACTCTGTCATGGTGATGTCCTGGCGGCCGTCATCGATCGCGCACTCGTTCCGGCAGGAGGTGATGGATAGTGACGTGTGACGAGTGTGGCGCCCGTGGACCTGGATTATCCCCGGTCGTCGTTGGAGGGCATCGAAAAACTCTCTGTGCGACCTGCAATCCCTACAGCCCCGTCCAAGCCGTCGCTACTGATAGGCTGCGAGCGACAGACGGAGGACCAGAAGTCGAAGCGCGAGACACCAAGATTGAGGATCAACTGGTCGACGATCTCGTTGACCTGTTGACGATCAAGACACGTCGATCCGGGCGAGGCAGTTGGTCCTTCTCAACCGCTGATCTCACGGGCTACCTTGACTGTGACCAAGAGGATGCTGCAGCAGCAGTCGATGCACTGGGGAAGCGAGAGAAGCACCCCATATCGATCGAACGATCACTGACTGGCAGCGGAGATCAGTGGGTTGCCCGACCAGTCCCCGGAGGGAGCCTATGAGCGAGTCTTACTACACTGGCTCCCAGCGCTGCGAGGATTGCGGCGAGATCGCCGACGACGCCAAAGAGCGCGAGATCGACGGCGAGACGCTGACCCTCTGTGGTTCATGTGCGCTCAATCACTTCGTCAGTGAGCGGTAGCTGACGATGCCACGCACGCGCTTCGCACAGCGGCCGGCTAGCTGCTGCCGTCTAGCGGCGTGTGTGTCTCTTCACTGGCCGTCTCACGAAGTCGTCCCGCCAGCGAACCATTTTCTCCACCATCAAACCTATGACAGACACAACACGATCCACCGACACGAACAGTACACAAATCGACCGCGACTCAATCGCGACCGCGTTGGAACAGGAAGAAACCGAGGTGGTCACCAACCTCGTCGATACGCTCTGTGATCGCATCGAGGCTCTCGAGTCTCGCGTCAGTGAGCTAGAACAGCGCACCGACGACACGGACGCGGTGCGTGAAGAGAACCGGCGACTCCGCGAACGCGTCGCGGAGTTGGAAACACGCCTCGACAAGCAGGCTACACTCACTTGGGACAGCGACGACCTCCAAGACGTAACGCTCGAATCAACGAATGGTGTGAAAGTTCCACTCGGCCGGATCATCAACGCGAAAGTGTCCGAACAGGACCTCGATGAACACCTCACCGACAGCACGCTCACCGACGCCGTCGCCGAGTTGCAGTCACGCGAATTAGAGAAGGGTGCCCACCTGCAGTTCGAGACCGTCACCGAGCACGTCGAACTCCTAGACGTCGACGGTGATCGACTCGAACGGTTCGAAGGTGAGGACGGCGATACATGGGTCCGGCTGCCCAACGCAGAAGACCCGCTGGAACGCTCCGGAACGAGCGCGCTCGCGACGGCCGACTTGCTCCCGATCCAGCAACTCGCCCGGATGGATGAAGAAATGCTCGCAAACGCCACCAGCCGCCGCGCCGACTACCTCGCAGCGAAGGCGTGGGCCGAGCGGGGCAAGAACTCAAAGTCCTCACTGTGGTCGGCTGGCTGTCGCTCAGTGAGTGAGTACATCGACGCCTCCGACCTTCGTGTCTGGATCAAAGCCAACCACCAGCGCCCGGACGAGGACATGACCTACGAGAACGCGAAGAAACTCGCCGGGAAGGCTCTTGAACGGATTCAGCAACTCGCGAAGAACAGAGTCTACATCGAGAAGCGTGACCGACGCAAGGACGGCCTCAAGTACAAAGAGCGCCGGTTAGTCGTCCCAACGGACGCCGAGATCCCTGGCGAGGGAACGAGCCACGACGACGCTCCGGGGACGACCGAGCTCACCGGATAGGAGCCTCCCCAGGTCACTGCCACCCCTGAGAAGGGGCTAACATCTCTAAGAAGACACCCAACCCAACCAGACGCCGCCCACAGAACAGGTACCTTCGACGCCTGTTCTCGTTTGTTCGTGGTATCGGTAGCTGTTGGTATCGCTGTTGAAGAGCGGTGTCGGCGGTGGTAACCAGCAACTCCTGCAAAGCGATCACCAGTGATACAGAATTTCCCCGGACAAACGCTGCCCTATAGGGAGATTGCGATCAACCAGCGTGTCATAGAAAACATCCCACGAAATCTTGAACTGATCACTACAGTACAGGAACTTATCGTGCAGCTATCTTGGAAGGATTCTGGTGAGGAACTTTAATTGAATCGAACTTTTATAATGAGTATGGCTGAACAGATTGTATTTGGTACAGCAACGTATGTCCAACTCACTATCGTAATATCAGTTGGAGTGTTTGTTGGTAACCTCTTCTCGAACTTGGTTTTCAATAATTCCGAAACCAATCGATAAGCACGCGTAGTGAGCATCCAGGCTGCTGCCTATCCGGTCAGCTATTAGTATATCTATATTTTGATTGCTCTCTCCTCTGCACGTTCATGCAATTCCGCGAAACAGTCTCGTCACAACGAGATACAAACCAACCGAAAACCCGTGGTAGCCCCCAATGTGACACCCGTTCCTTTGTTTTGTATCCGTTTGACACGAAAAAGACACAAACGTCTCAATCGCTAACCAACAGTAGTTATCGAATGAGACAATATGTTGGTTAGTAGCTCAAGAATACTCTACTGACAGAGAAACAATTTCTGAGAATATATATCGCTAACAACGGAAGCGGTGGGGTTAGGGACTGGAATCCAGAAGCTCCGACAGTCCAGTTTTAACTGATGAGATAGACTGTGCGAGCTCGTGTTCTTTGTACTTTCCGCCGCCTTTGCCCTGGTTGTACTCAGTAGCAGAGATAATCCCTAATTGTTCTAACTCGCCGAGATAGTCGCGAACAGACCGTTCCGAAACCGGACTCATCCCCTCTTGTTCTGCCATTTGTTCGTACGCGGCGAGGATATCTCGAGTCCGAGCCGGCGTTTCATTCCGTTCAGCAAGGACCGTAAGTGCATAGAGAACGAGTTGGCCGTGATTTGAGTAATTCTTGATGCCCTCAATCACCTGGTCTTTCTGAAGACGATTGCGAGCATTTTGGACATGCAATTCAGTCACTACGTCCGCGTTTTGCTCCCGAGCAAGATCGCCAGCCTCGAGCAGAAGGTCAAGCGCTTGGCGAGCGTCACCAGAGTCTTTGGCCCCATACGCAGCACACATTTCGACGACACCGTCATCGAGAACCCCATCTTTGAATGCAACTGCTTCACGTTGCTGCAACACGAGTTGTAGTTCTTGGGCATTATACGCTGAAAACGAGACTTCTTTCTCACAAAGGCTAGATCGGACCTTAGACGACAACTGATTTCGAAAATCCAGATCGTTCGAGATACCGATCACACCAAGCTTTGCGTCGGTTACATCACCGTTTGACCGGGCACGCGGAAGTTTGTAGAGCAGTGAATCGTCTTCGATGTGATCGACCTCGTCGAGAACAATAAGGATCGTCCCACCAACACGGTCTAACTCATCGAATAGAAACTGATAGACAGATGCCTGTGGATATCCGGTGTTCGAGATCTGATTAGTTGGATCGCGAAGTTCGTTCACTAGAGAAACTGCAGCTTGGTAGCTAGAGTTGAGTCCATCGCAGTTGATCTCAACCGTGTAGAGGTCGAGTTGATCAACTGCTTTCGCATCTCGTTCGAGTGCTTGCAAGAGATATCGTGTAGCAGCAGTTTTGCCGACACCGCTTTTGCCGTAGAGGAAAATATTTGATGGCGTTTCGTTGTTGATGACTGGCTGTAACGCAGCGTGATATTGCTGGAGTTCCTCATCACGACCGACAAGTTCTTCAGGTGTCCACTCTTCCAAAAGTGCTTCTCGCCGTTCGAAAATAGAATTGGTTGGCGTGAATGAGATGTCAGCCATTCACGAGTGGTTTGAAGGAGGAGTGCCTTAACCATTACTTCCGCTGCTTCCGTTGTTCCCGTCTGTTTAAATACCCCTGACCCCACTAGTTCCGCTGTTACAGAGAAGTTGTGTTTGAATAGAAGTAACCCTCACCCCACTGGTTCCGCTGTTAGATTTGAAAGCTGCTATACTAGCGTTTAGCCATAGCGCCTTATTTGTCTAGAAGCCTAGAATATGTTTATATAGTACTGCAGTAAACGATATCCGTAAGCTGTTTTCTACCGTATAACAAGACACCCCCTCACATGGGGGTGTTGCTGTTTTCTTCAACTAACAGCGGAAGTAGTGGGGTGGGTGGGTGGTTACATCTACTTCACGTTCACTCTTGAAGCATCTGAATAGGTGTTAGAACAATCAATCTTGACGTTCTTGATCATCCAGACGTCGACCTCGATAACGAAACTGGACGAACATCAGTGGTGATCGGGTCTCCCGAAACCGATCATCAGCAGCCACCTCTAACACCTGCCGTAAGTCAGCAGTCCGAGAACTCAGTTTGTCTTTTCCCTTAAAAACTAAACCCCAGACGGCAGGCTGGTGATCTGGCGTAAGGTATCTCTGTAGATTATAATACGCGTCTGATCTCGAAAGGGTGGTGATGGCCCCTCCCCCTATACCGCTGGTTTGGGGTGGCCAAGCCAGCGGGAACTACTGAACAGACACCAGACTGCTGGTAACGACTGGTAGGCAGGTTTGGTGCGGTCGGGATGCATCCCGACATACAGTAAATTATTCTACATCTACATAAGTGTTTGTCACAAATCAGTTTGTGGACTGTTCTGGCCGAAGTGGCTAACCAACATACTCTCCAAAACAATGCTGGCTGTTGGTTAGCTTATGGACTACAGCTGTCTTCAAAATTGATTCTATTTTTTGAAGATTTATGAAAGGAGAAATTAGTAAATATTCTAGGATATAATGCGTGTGTATGAGTTTGAACCCTTTAGAGCCAATCGAGACATGGCTGAGCGACAGCGACCGTGAGGCTAAGGAGTACCGAACAGTCCCACTCGAAACCTCACATAGCGTTCCGATTTCGAGTATGCCCGGTGAACTCCTCGAAATCAACCCCTACAAGGACAACGACGGTATCGAGAGCGGTGCAAACCTACTTCAAGCACTCCACGACGTCCGGATTCGTGGGGGAGAAAACACGAGTGACGCCCATGCCTTTGAGATCTGGTTCAACCGGGGGCAGTTCTCCTTTCGGATGTACGCGGCCAACGAGCGTGCGAGCGATCGGTTCCAGCGCCGGACTACCAACACGTACACGAACTCTGAGGTGATTCCTCTCCAATCTGGTGAGGCATTCCCGGACCTCCGGCCCCGAGATCACATTGCGGGCTCGTATCTCGATTTAGAGCGCCACACGTTCCTTCCGATCCGTCATCACAACGCAGAGGGGTTCGATCACGGTGACCCGTACAGTGACATCATGGGCGAGATGCTGACGCTTGACGACTCGGTGGTCGTCGTCCAGGTCGTATTCAAACCAGCCGCAAAGGACTGGACCAGTAACGGTCCGGACGGCGAGTCTGTCGGTGACGTCGCCGAGGGGCTGCGCAGCGGCGAGGTCGTTGGATTCTCTGACTGGAAGTTTTGGGCCGGGCTTCGGGAGCTCGAAGAACGCGAGAGCAGCAGCAAGGATAAGGAGGCCGCCAAGATCGTCGAGCAGCAGCGTGGCGAACAGGGGTTCCACGTTAACGCTCGTGTGCTGTCCGCGTCACCAGACCCCCGAGAAGCTCGCGAGCGGGCCCGTGGGGTGGCCAGCATGTTCGCGAAGTACTACAACGCAACGAGCGAACAGGGGCTCGATCATCACCCAGTCAAGCCGACGGAAATCGAGGGGCTGTTAGCCGATATGATCGAGCGGCGGTGGATTGATCGCGACATGATTCTCTCGATCGACGAGGTCGCTGGTATCGCTCACATTCCGAACGGCGAGATCGAGGTCCCGCAGATTCCGTGGAAGACCACTCAGACTGGCTCCCAGATTGCTGCCGAAGCTGAGAAGGACGAAGCAAGTACGACGGCCGATGCGTGGGCGAGTGACGACGAGCAGGAGTGGTGAACGTGTTTGGAATTGGAAGCAGTGACGACGACGAGGAGCAGGGCGAGAAGGTTGAAATCGAAGAGCCAGTCCATGAAGAACAGCACACTGAGGCGAAGCCAGATCCGGACTGGGAGTCGCTTATGGGCGACTCTTATGACATGACTATCGAGGATCGGGAACGGGCTGGACAACACGAGGTTCTCACCGAAACCGCTGAGCATGGCCCGGTTGCGGGCCAAAAAGTGCGCCGGATGTTCGAGCGAGCCAGCAAGAAGCCCGACCGTCCTATCTGGGTTGGCTACGACGACAGCGCCAGGAACGGGTGGCGTGAGGGGCCGATTGATTTCACGGCCCTCCGTCGGCACATGTGGATCAGCGGGACCACCGGTGCCGGGAAGACCACCCAAATGCAGAACAAGGCTATCCAGCACGCCTACGCCGGCCACGGGTTCTGCAATATCGACCCGAAGGCCAGCGGTGACACGCTCGAGCTTTTGCAGATGCTACCGAAGCACCGGTTGGACGACGTCATTCTCATCGAGCCAGGGTCGACGGAGTACGAGAAGGTCATCGGCATCAACATGCTGGACATGCCGGCGATCGAGGATGAGACTCGTCGCGAGAAGGAGATTGAGAGCCGCTTGGAAAATCTGGTTGCGATTTTCGACAACGACGAGTACTGGGGGATCAACATGCAGGCGGTTACCGAGTCGATGGGTCGGGCGATGCTTCGGCACAATGCAGAAGTCTCGCTGAACCCAGAGCGAGATGCTTCAGAGAAGTACAGTGTCATCGACATGTACTTCGTGCTGCTTAACGCTGAGCGCCGTGCCGAGTTCGCCGAGCAGGTCGACGACCCCTATCTCAAAGAGTTCCTGTACGAGATCGCGGAGATGGAAGACGACGACCTGCGGCCACTCACCAAGCGTATCAAGTCGTGGGTCGAGAATGCGGTGGTCCGGAAGATCATCGCTCGTCGAGAATCGACGATCGACTGGGACGATATCGTCGACAACGATCGTATTCTACTGGTCCGTATTCCGGTCGACTCCGAGGACGTTCACCAGATGATTACACTGACCGTGCTGCGGAACCTCTGGAGTGCGAAAAAGCGCCAGGATCGGGACCCAGAGCGGGACACGAAGGCGTACTTCTTGCAGGTGGACGAGTTCGAAAAGGTCGCCAACGATAATCTCGCCGTCGAGGACATGCTGGTGCGGGCGCGCTCGATGTGGCTCTCGGTTACCCTCGGGACACAGTACCCGTTCCAGATCGAAAAAGACCACGAGGGCGTGATGCGGGCGATGGAGAACAACTGCAACACGATCCTGGCGATGCGAACCCCTGGGAGCGACGACGCTCGTCTGTTGATGGAACGATTCGAGGGGTACAATGCCGGCGACTTGATGGACACGGACTTCTACCGGACGTGGACGAAGATTCCCCTGGAAGGCGGGCGTGAGTCCGAGCCGGTCAATCTCAAGACATTCGCGCCGTACCCGCCGCTCCGATCGGAAGAGGACGCAAAGGATGTCGTCCGAGACTCGCTTAACGAGTGGGGTGCCCAACCTCTTTCCGACGAGGAGATCCAGCGTGAGCTCAAGTATGGCGACTACGTCGAAGCAGTCGACCCGGCAGCAGCCCCTGGCGCTGAGTTCGACCCCGATGCGGCGGCCCTCGATAGTGAAGGTGACGTTTCCGTCGAGGATCTCCCGACCGACACTATTCTCGAAGGCATCTACGCCGCCCAGGTTCAGGACGAAGACGAGGAGACGCTAGTTGAGGCATCGCGAGCAGAGGAGGAGATCGAGAAGCGATTCGGCTCAACGGGCTATCAGTCTCAGCTGAGTAATGTCTTCGAGGAACTGGAAGTGGTCAAGCGGTCCCGCCGATCCGGGGAGGCTGTGGTCGGTCTGACATCAGAAGGTCGCACTCGAGTATTCAGTGCTGACACCGGCTCATCAGCGTCCGGCGGTGGCGACGACCACCGATACATCTTGAAGGAATCATTCCGTGCATTCACTCGTCTCGGTGCGCTTACCCGACTACCGACACAGGAGGGGGAAGAACTCCCTGACGGTGTGGCCGATCTACCGATTGACCCACTCAACGACGCTGATTCAGTCCAAGAGGTCCACGACTTAGAAGCAGAGTTGAAAGAGCAGTATCCGCGGCTGTACGAACTCAGCGAGGGTCGCCATATCGCTATCGAGGCGGAGACCTCGACGATCAAGAAGCCGATGCAGACTCTCACGAATCTCCGGAAAGCCATCGAGAGTGACCGTCTCTGTGTCTTCACCTGTAAGGACGCCACGGCCGATGGGAAGGGACTGACCTACTGGCCCCAGCGGGGTGAGAAAATCATCTACGACGTCGACGGCAGCGAGATTGACTACGATACCGTGACATGTGCGAACGACGTCGACGAAAAGGGCCGGCGGACCTTCTACAACAAGACCTCGAAGTTCCAACTGGACGAGGAAACCTATGCCGTCCGACCGAACACAAGTGGCCGTAATCCGCTTTCCTGGCACGAAGACGAGGGTGATGTCGTCGCGACGGCCAAGGACGGCTACGAAGCAGCCCGCTTTAGTGGCCCGGAGGCGGTTGACAACCCGTCTCCGACCGAAGTTCAGGCATATCGAACGAAGAATGATGACGACGAGTGGATAGTTCAAGAGGGGAGCGAGCAGCACGGTCCCTATGGGTCTCTCGACGAGCTCCGACAGGAGTGGCAAGATCTCTATGCGCCGTTCATCCCTGAAAACGAGTTCCCACGGATGCCAACCCCAGACGACTTCGTGTTCGTGGTATTCCCCGACGATGACAACGAGCAGTACTCCGAGCCGATGCTCTATGAGCAGGGCCAGGAGTGGCCGCTGTGGGACGAGACAGGTAGATCTGGCGTGGCCGAGGCCGATGGTCACGAACAAGAAAGCGCCCACCAGACAACCGACTCACAGCCTGTGAGAGATTCTAGCGCTAGAATGGAAGATACACAGAGCAACAACGCAAGCAACGGGGAAACTGAGTCAGAGGATTCCGAGAACTTGTTTGGGCCATTCTCAACGTGACGTGAGTCGACGTTAGCTTTTGTCGATCTTCTCGATCTTCTCCGCGTATTTCCCTGTCAACTCCACGATATCGTCCTCTGCACCATTGTCGAATAGATAGTCCCGCATCGCGAGTGTTCCAGTCCGGACAGCGTCTAGCTCTGATCGGATATTGCTCTGGAACAGCGGATCATCTTTGAGGTCCTCTAGTTCCATCGCGAGATTGGCGACTTGTGACTGGAGGTCATCGATCTCCGATTGAGAAGCGTCCGTCGACGAAGACTGCTGTGTCCCGGTATCCGCCATCTGCTCTCTGAGGTCCTGGTTCTCATCGCGAAGCGACTGCACCTGTTCCTCTAATCGAGCGATCCGCTCAGCAACGTCTCGGTTGATTTCAGCTTCCCGAGCAATCTGGTCGAGAGCCTGTTCCCCCTTCTCAGTTATCGAGAGTTCCTTGGCGGGAATATTCCCTGGTTCTGGGTCTGGCTGATGGGTGCTTACCAATCCCTGCGGGACCAGATATTCATTGATCCGATAATTGATCTTAGTTCGACTATCGATCCCGAGGAATTTCCGTATTTCACTGGTGTTAGCGGCTCCATCATGCTGTTCTAGGGCATGAAGCATCTCTTTGCTGATAACATCCAAGTCAACATCTAACTGCTCAGACTGGCTCATAGTACTATCAAATACCTTTACCAATATAAGATTGTCCGGCTATGATCAGGCCAATAGAATCTGCGCTAATTGTATCCGGATTAATTAAGTCAGGTAATTAGCCGACTTTAATCGACATCTACCGCGCCGCGTCTCTAGAAGGGAGAATTAACCCCAGTTCAACTTAGACAGGATGACAACCCCTCCAGACCGAGAAAGGCCGAGTAGATAGTGTCTAATAGATATGATAATAATGGCATCCGAGAGAATAGCTGAAAGAACACTGCTGAGAGGTTGAAATATCAGAATAATGTACCAGCTAAATATAGCTGGCTACAGCCAGACAAATAATACTCTTCTTGTATCTATCCGGGGTAATTATCAGGATGGATTAGCCGAATATAGCCGGTGCAAACAGCACCGCGTCTCTAATAGACAGATTTGACCCCCAGTTTAGCTATGGCAGGTGGATACCCCTCCAGGCCGAGGCAGGCCGAGAAGAGACTGTATCGAAATTCTGAGAGGTCCCTCAGTAGAGATAGGCTCGAGGTCCAGTGTTTCTCGACGATCGAGGTTTAGGGTGTCTCCATGATCGAGGTCCAGTAGAGCGAAGCCCGGCTGAGGTCCGACAGTGTGTTTCCGGTGAAAGTGGCGTGTGCTTCGACCGACTGAGAGGCCCACTGGCTGGGGCCAGTGGAGAGGCGAGGTACAGGAGCATTGATATATCAGTATTCAGGTGAGTGTGGGGTGTCAGGCTAGTGTCGACCCTGGATGATCGATAGCAATGCAGCAGCGGCGGCGCCGCCCACCTATATGACAGGAGTGTCTCGATGACCGACAGGCCCACTGTCTATATAGCGGCGTTCTGGTGTGTCTCTCCGTGGGAAGTGTCCCCGGTGCTATCACTGGAAACAGTGGTGTCTCCCTGGGGGTGCCGACTCCGTCGACGAGCTCGAGTGTCCGATCACTCAGACTGGATGGCTTCCTAGCATGGGGCGACAGTGCCGACTGATACTGGTGTCTCTCCGTGGGAGGGTCACCGGCAGAAACAGGCCGGCCTGATTTCCAGGTGTGTCTCCCCGTGGGGCTTCCGAGCAAGCACACACCGATATCGAAGTGAAAGTTCTCTAAGGAGGATCATCACTAGAGATCCCACTGGCTTCCGGGTGAGCAGCGCCGTGAGGCTTCCAGTCCGTCGACGAACTCTGCAACACAGGTGTTTCTCCCCGTGGGGTATCCCCAGGTCTAGATCTGCTGGGGGTCAGCTCTTCTTCGATGGTGGGACAGCGGCGTGTGGCTCTCACTGCCCGACACCGCTTCTCCACGAACCGACGACACCTTCTTCAAACCGACACCGCCTCTCCACGAACCGACACCGCAGCGTGGGCTGTCAGGGGTGGCTGAGTTACCCCGGACCTCCGGTGTGTCTCGACGAACCGACCTCGAGTGTGCTACAGCAGTGTGGACCTCCAGCGAGAGTCACTATTCCGGACCTCGATCGAGTTTCGACGTCGACCTCTCCGCGATCGAGTCACAGTGGGTCACCGAGATCTCGAGCTCACCTGGAAGCCCACCGATCGAGGAGTGGTGGGAAGCCGAGCTGTCTAGACCGGCCGACCCTCCACCAGACGTAGCCAACCCGGCAACCCCGGACGTAACCTCCATAGACGGCCGCCATACGCGACGAATCCTTTTAAGGAGTAAGTAGGTACGGGGAGTGCAATGTTACAGACTATTGCGAAATTAGTCGCGCTGGCCGCTCTCTTGGGAGTGGTCAGTGGATCACTGAAAGATGGATGGGAACGCGAATACGGAGACGATCTAACACAGCCGCTTCTGTTCGTTGACTCCGTTATTCTGACAATTACAGCTGTGCTATTGACGATCAACCCCAACTACCGAACGCAGTGGGGTGACCTCAACCCGGTCCTTATCCTAGGACCTATCGGTGTCGGCATTATAACCGGTTGGCATATCGGTACAACAGTCTATCCGACGGTCAGGAAACAGTTCTGGCTATAGACAAGCGCTCCCATCAACCGGCGTTCCGAACGTAGAAAACACACACCAGACGACCTTTTATACCAGATGCGGTCATCAGGCCGATCAACATAAGTAATCGAGAGGAGGTCACGCTCCGAATAGCGACACTGCACAGGAACTACGGGAAGTTCAAGAGAAGCGATGTCATCGAAGACGTCGATGCCAGCCCAAGCGTAGTGTAAGACGTGTGCCAATCGCTTGAGGACGGAAACTTTCTGTCGAGAGACAAGCCTCGATCAACGCTTTGGCGGGCAGGTCCGTTGGCGGAAAAGCACCTGGATCTAACCGAGAAGGCCCGCGGAAGCACTCGCACGTAACGCGGGGTATCTGTCGACTACTCCGGGATGCTCCCGTTACCCATTATATAACATTCCGAACACGACCATCCGTCAGCGAGTTCAGCACAGTCCTCGCATTCCTCGTTGTCGGATTCACCAGAGACATCCACCGCAACACCTCCGTCAGTTGCGGGAACCTGAGGACTGTCGTCAATTTGGTCTCCGAGTAGCGGGTCCACAGAGTCATTCAGTCCCGCTGGAATCGGTTTAGCGCCGGATGCAAACGCAGCACGTCGAATGTGTTTGCAGGAGACTTCTCGGTGCTTGTGGTCCAGACACGTGCAGCGCTTTTCTCTCAGGTCGACGTTGTACTCTTTGCCACTTTCCGAGACGACGGTGTAGAGGTCCGGTCCATCCTCCAACACGGTCATACACTCGGTGAGAGCGCGGCGGGTTCGGGCATCGAACGATTCTGCCGTCGAAGGGGAATCAGTCGAACTCATGGGAAGTCTCGGAAGTTTCCTTCCGTACCTACACATTGTGAAGGTCAACACTTATAGTTACCGAAATATGGATATTCGGTGGTTTTATGCCCTATCCTGCATATTGTGAATGTAGGGGGCGAAAGCCCCGAGACTTCCCATGAGCGTTAGTGAACGAACGTCGCCAAGTTGCATAGAAGATGAAGTTAGCAGACTCCAAAAATGCCGGAAAGAGTGTCTTTCGCGGATGCTAAAGCGAACAGGATACGTCCGGGATTATCACATCGAAATTGACGCTAGCGGAATAACGGGACGATGCCACGCTCCCGCACGTCTCGTTCGGCAGTCGCTTTCGCCAGTTCTCCGGGCACGGAATATTGAATGGTCAATCGTTAGTGAGACGGGCCAGCGACCAGGCAGCGAGGACATTGTGACCGTCCGGCTAACCGACACCCGATAGCCCCCACCCGACTATGACTGTCTACTGTCCCACTATCACCGGTCTGAAACAGGAGTTTGAACAAGAAGTGTTGCGGGAGATCCAGGTCCGTGCCGGACCAGTCGCCCGACAACATGCTAAAATAGCATTTCACCGACCCGATATGATGGATGTGAAGGGGGTCGCCTTCGAGGCCGGTATCGAACCGATACCGAGCAACGCCCCGGAAGTGGCGGCTAGATATCTCCGAGCGTCCCCCGACGCCCGGACGACCTGGACCCCACTGTAAGCTAACCAACATACACTCTTCTAAACCGTTTCTGTTGGTTAGCAATATTCTGCCTAGGCGGACTATCCGTCCCATTCCTGCGAATCGGTGGTTTTATGATATGTCCTGCATAATGTGCAGGTATGGGGCGAAAGCCCCCGAGACTTCCCATGAACGGAAACACGGAGACAGCAACAGTCGGAGAGCAAATCAAGAATCTGGACGACCTCGACCGCGTCTACGTGACGCTCGATAACGGGCAGGAGATTGACGCACGCGTGGCCTATCCGTACGCCGGGGACACCGTCCGGGTGGCGATCTCCGACGATATGTTCGACCTTTGGCCGGGCGAGGACGGTGAGGCACGGGTTACGAACCCGCACGCCAACGGAGAAACAGTCGGCACCATTGAGAGCCTCGATGTCCAGGAGGCGTGGTAAAATGGGTGCCGCTTCGTTCTTCACCTACGGTTTCGGTGAGACGGCAAAGCAGGCCTTCCAGGCCGCGCAGGAGCACGCAGAGTATATGCACGGACACGGTGGCTACACGGGGACAATTGCCGAGAAACACGGTTTCACGGTGATTCCCAAGTCCGAGCATAAGGGCAAGCAGAAGCGCAAATACGCCGGTCAGTTGCTCACAGCGCGGGACGAGCGGGTTGATGACAAGTGGGGACCTGCCGGCGCGATAAACGTGTCCGGCACGAAAGAGGCCAAGAACTACCGCGCCAGGAAGGGATTAGAGGGGAAACACGGCGACGTTTGGCTGTTCTTTGGCATGGCATCCTGCTAAAAATCTAACCAACAAACACTCTCTTTTGACAGGGTTTTGGCGGTTAGCCACCCCCTCACGAGACGTACCAGATGGCCCCCAGAGTGGAAACCTTACCGTATTCCGGTGGTTTTATTACTTATCCTGCATAATGTGCAGGTATTGGGTGAAAGCCCGAGACTTCCCATGAAAGCACGAAATGCCACACTTTCCGAGTTCGAGACGGCCCCCAACGACACGCGAGATGTCCCGCAGTCTGTCGACTTCTCGGATAAGTCGACCCGCAGCGACGACATGGAGGATAGCCTTGAGGAGTGGATCAGTGAACTCCAGGAGGCGACGGAAGACGCGAGGGGGGCCGAAGTGTTCCGGCAGTGGTTGGACGCACAGGCCAAGTTACACGACTACAGCCCCCGAAACACGGCCCTCATCCATATGCAGAAGCCGGACGCCTCTATGGTCGCCGGGTTCTGGACGTGGCAAAACGAGTTTGACCGATCCGTCAAAGAGGGAGAATCGGCGATCTGGATTTGGCGGCCCAACACGATTACCGCGAAGAAGTGTCCCCATTGCGGGAACGCGCCTAACTACCACGAGGACAACGAGGACCTGAATTGTCCGCTCGCCCCGGACGCACCTGAGCAGTGGGACAGCGAAGACCCGAACGAGTGGACGAAAGGCGAGATTCTGACCGGGTTTTCGCCGGCCCCGGTGTTCGACGTCTCCCAGACCGAAGGCAAGCCCCTGCCCGAGAGTCCGGACACTGACGCGGAAGCGGTCGAGGCCGGTCAGGGGGAGGACGTCCTGACTGCCCTGCAGGACGCCGCCCGCGAGATCGGCTTTCCGGTTGAGGTCGTCGATGTCGACGAGTGGGACCGAGACGCGAAGGCCATCGCCCGGACGTCAGAGGACCCACCGGAGATAGAAATTCAGGACCGTGACCCTGCCGCTGCAGCCGGCGACTTGGCCCACGAGATCGCGCACGCTGTCCTACACACGGGATGGGACAACCCCGAACGGCCCGAGCGGGAGATTGAGGCCGAAGCTGTGGCCTACGTTGTCGGGCGGTACTTTGGACTCGACACGTCCGGCTCAAAATTCTATCTGGCAGCCTGGGCGGGCAACGAGCCCGAAGAAATTACGGAGCGGATGAAGACGATCAGTAACACGGCAGCGAAGATTATCGAAGCAGCCGACGACTGAGGACTGCCCGCAGTTCACCACTCTTTTCGACCGCTTTCTATCGGTTTCCGATAGCTTTATGACTAGGCCTGCACAATATGCAGGTAAGGGTTGAAAGACCCGAGACTTCCCATGATCGCAGAAAGCACTACTCAGGAACCCGAGGACCCCCTTACTCTCAAAGGGGAGTTCGGATGGACGCTTAAATACATCAGCCAGCGGTTTGACCTGGATTCGGCGGAGCGCCGGACCTACCGGGCGCGGACGGAGCCCATGCTCGTCGTCCCCGAAACGTTCCCCGCTCGTCGGCACAAAATCGGGGGCGGACCCTTCGAGAAGGGCGAGGCCACGGGCATCTACCGCGTGTTTTCGTCGAGCGGATCAGAATACGAGGTCGATTTGGCAGAGCGCACCTGCACCTGCCCGGATATGCAGGAGAACCCGCCGGAGACGGGTTGTAAGCACTTCCGGCGAGTGGTTCTGATGATCGAGGGGGACCAGCCACTTCCGGCCCGTGGAGAGGACGCACGCGACTACTGGGACTGGTTTTTCGAGACGATCCGGGCAGTCAACCAGTTCCGCGAGGGGCTAGACAGCGACCTGCAGAACGCCGTTCTGCGGGCAGCCAGCGCGGGGCACAAACAGGACGACGACTATCAGACCGCCATGGTGGAGGTCTAACGATGTCGGAGCAGACCTGCGAGTGCTGCGGCGAGACGTTCCCTTCCCCGTTCTGCCGGACCCTCTGCAAGGCCTGCCGACAAGCTGGCTGCGAGGACATGGCGGACGCTGACCTGTGCGCCGCGAAGGGGGCGGAATCCGGCGAACAGGCCGGTCTAATGGAGTTCGGACAATGAGTGCCGACGCCGTTGGGACGACTGCCGGCGACGTCGACGACGTCGAGGGTGACCATGAGGCGACCGAGCCCGCGACTGTCGACGTTCCCGCCTACTACGCTCGCGAGATCGCCGAGCGCGAGCTCATCGCTCGCGAGTGTCCGGTCGACGTGTTCGTTTCGGGGATCAATCCCCGGTACGGTTGGCCCTACCGGATGCAGTCGGCCCGTGAGGCCCGCCCGAGTGTCCGAGACGCCTGTGAGACGCTGATTATTGACTCTGTCTTCCAGGACCCTCACTATCCGATAGAGGAGATTCTCGACGCCGCCCACGACTTTGACGCCGACTACGTCGTCTCTAAGGACTACTGGGCTCTCGACGGGCAGAGCTACCCGCTAAACGAGATGCAGTTTTTCGCCGAGCGTTACAAGCGCCACCCGTGCGAGGCAGAAATCCTCGTTCCGGTCGGTGCCGACCCCTCGAAATACACGCTTGAAAGACTCGCCAAGGACATCAAGCGGGACAGCCCGTGTAACATCGGAGGGGTGGCAGTAGGCGCTCTTAGCCGAGAACGCGGGGAACTCCAGGCTGACGTTCTCCGGCGCGTTCGGGAGATCGTCGGCCCGGACGTCCACGTTCACGCGCTCGGGATGGGAACGGACCCGTCCGTAATCGGGGCGATCCGAGAGTCGATCGTTGACGATCCGCAGCGGCCGCTCGTCGATTCACTCGACACGTCGACGCCGGAGAATGCCCCGAAAAACAATAAGCTACCAGACAAACGCTGGTCGCAGAAACGGGTGCTACTTCCGGAGGGAGATAAGTCGTCGACCGTCCGGGCTCAATTTGCGGCTGCTCAGGCCCTCATGCTGGCCTACGAGTTGACCACGTGGTGCGACGACGACGAGATTAGCGACGGCCGGAGCGATCTATCGCGTTGGGGGTGAGCTATTAAAGGAGTGTGTAGGTCACAACCCACAATCTACTATCCATTATCTACGTACTCAATCTCTACATCAGAATCCTTGAACGGAAAACCATCCGTTTCGTCGAAGTCCACCTGGCCGGAACCTCGCAATTCGTACACCATCCCCGCCACCACCGTTTTATCCAGGCTAAGTGAATCCACCAGCTCACCAAACGTCAGCACGCCCTCTTCCCGAACAAGTTCCGTAAGCCGGTCACGAATTTCCTGCTTTGCATTCCCCTCCAAATACTCCATCTCTATGCTCCTCTCAATTCGTTCCAGCCGTTTCGTCACTTCTTCCATCTCGTCCGCGATGGCCTTGACGGGACTCTCATCCACGTACTCCTCCGCATCCTCACGCGTCTGAATCGTGTCCAGCACGCCAATGGACGCAGTTGCCTCATCAGAGTTCTTCTCCGGCGTGTACCGGTTTCCGAGCGAGTCCGAATACCGAACCCTGAACTCGATAACGGCATCCCTTCCTGCCGCATCCTCGATCTGCCCGCTCGTTGTTATCGTTCCATCCTCTCCACCGAACGGGAGCGGAAACGTGCGTCGTTCCCCAGGTGAGAGAAGTGGTATCTTCCACGTCTGTTTGTCACCCTCATCACACCACCACTCGGCTTCGACATCGTATGCTACACCTTCACCCGTATTCTCGATGGCGAAAAAGTGATTCACCGCGTACTTGGTGTCTATAGTGGGTGTCACAAGCGGTTTGTTCCTTGTCAGCCTGTCTGTCCTCATCTCAGAAACCTGTCTAAAGACCCCAAAAGTGTAGGCGATAGTGGCGCAGGCCAGAACCGCGCTGAAAAGGATTTGCGCGGTACTCCCCGGATTCCTCGAGGCGAACCGAACAATCCCTTGGAGAACGCTCATGCTAACATGACATCAACGCAGTGTTAATTCAATTTCGGACAGTCTATACGCAGATATATTGTGCAGTAGTTGTCACACACCGTGGGACATACCGATGGTTTTAATAGTAATCCTGCATGTTGTGTAGGTGTGGGGCGAAAGCTCCCGAGACTTCCCATGAAGCGAACGATCGAAGTCCTATACACGACGTACGACAGCAAGAACAACCCCGAAGGGTTCGAGATTGCCTGCGACATTCGGTGTTTCGCCGACCCGGACGCCGTCGACGCCGCAACGATCACGTCCGCCTACGAGGTTGCGACGGTCGCGAAGATCGAGGTCGATCCCGAGACGCAGAACCTCCGGGAACATATCTATCACCGGATGCAGGGCGGTCGCATCGACGAAGAACTCAGCTACCACGGCGGGGAGATGCGGAGCATGAGCGTAGGTGACATCGTCGTTATCGACGGCCAAGCCCATTTCGCGGCGCGAATCGGCTTCAAGGAGTTGGGCGACTTCGCGGAGATCCTGGACGACGACAGCGAGGAGGATCTTCGGGTCGAACGCCGCACGATCCGAGCCGGGGAGGGTGCCTGATATGGCTGACCTCGCCTTTCGGGTCCTCGGTCTCGACGTCGACGACGAGGAGACACGGGAGATCGCCAACGAGATGTACGAGCTGCTGACGGAGCGGGGGCACGACGTCCACGGGGTCGCCCCCGTTCTACGGGAGGAACAATGAGCTCCCGGCAGCAGCCCGTCACGGTCGAGCGCGAACGGTTCGGCGAGACCGAGAGCCACACTGTCGACTCCGAGGACCGCCCGCTCTACGACCTGCTGGCAGACGTTCTCGACGATACCAGCGTCCCCGACTTGATGCCAGCCCACATGGCCACCCACTGCGACAACCTCGCCGACGCCCTGGACGCCATGACCGAGGTCTATAAGGGCCGCTGCACCCGCGACGGCCTGGGGCGCTACTCCCTGAGCTACTGCCGGCAGGCGCAGCGGGCGATCGAGGACTACCGGGACGCGGAGCCGGCGACGTTGGCGGCCGTGGGCTGCTCCCAGTCGAAGGACGACGCGGACGGCCTGATGCCAGCGCGAGAGCGTTACAGTAGCGGGTACTGGACCGTGAAGGACCGCTACGGCAAGGCGGTAGCCGACGAGTACTGCATCATCTCCGCGAAGTTCGGCGTGCTGTCTCCCGAAGAGCCGGTCGCGGACTATGACAGGACGGTCGACGACCTGCGCGGCGTGCCCGTGCAATCCGATGTACGACTCCCCAACGGCGACAACGTCGACACCCTGCTCGACTTGTGGGCGCTTGACGTCTACGAGGGACTGACCGCCTGGATCAAGCAGGTCGCCGGCGGCGTGGACCCCCAGGACGTCGACCTCGAGATCCTCTTGGGGACGACTTACCGCAATCCGTTGGAGACGCGGGGTGTCTTCGATCGACTCCCGCACACGGCTGACCTGTCGGTCTCGTTCCCCTTCCAGGAGATCGAACAAGCCCGGGGCGGGAACGGCAATCAAATGGATTGGATGACCGACGAGATCGAGGCGGCTCAGGAGGTAGCCGATAGCTAAAGAAGCCGAAAATTCCGGCGTTTTCGACGCATCCGCCCGATTGGCATTACGCGGGTTCGATTCCCGTGCGGGCCTTCCGGTGGACCCGAGATCACACCACCACCAATCGAGACCAGACGACCAAACACCATCCGACACCACACGCACACCATGACCCCACAACAGCAGACCCGACAGTTAGAGCTTGTCGACGTGATCGAACCGCATGAATTCGACTCTGATGGGACGCTCGCATGGTCGAGCGCCCCCGCAACCCAGGCAGCGGCTCTCGACGAGTTCCCGTCGATCCGATATCGCGCCCTCGAGGACGAGGCGACGTTGATCGCGAGGGGCATCTCGGAGTCGATCGATGGCCGCTCGGACCTCCACGCTCGGCGCGTTCGGTCCGATCGCCGACGTATTACCTTCCCGCGAGAGGACATCGAGGCAGCCTTCGGCGGCACGAACGAGGAGCTCATTGACGAGGAGCAGAGGCTTGCAGTCTTCGCGACGGATGGAGTGTTGGCGTTTCGTCTCGTCGACGATGTCGGCCAAGTCGACATCCAGGAGGAGGTCCTAGAGGAGCTGCAGTAACCGCGAGGTTTTAGTGCGCTCTTTGACGTACTATCAAACGGACCAGCGCCGGACCGACGATCTTCAAAATCATGGGAAGTCTCGGGACCGTAGCGCTGGTCCGTACGACGAGAGCTCCTAACCAACGATACTCAAAACTGTGCCTGACTATTGGTTAGCATTCGGCATTACGATTACGTCTAGGACGCAGGGTGTCATAGAACAGTTTGCAAGGTGGTTGAGTTCAGGTCTGGTGAGGATGGATTGCCTGCTCAGTAGACGTGCCTACTGAGTAGATAGCTCATTCAATTGATTTAGATTAAGTCTATCACTTGAGGGGGAGTAATATTCATGGGGAAACTCAGTCACAACATTGGAACCGACATTACTCACCAGAATTATATCACTCGAAATGTTAGTTTCTTCTGATGTCCCCGACTAATCGTCAGCAGCAACTTGATGAGGTTCTAGAACACTTCTACGACGAGTTCATTGACCCGCAGCCCCACACATTTTACATTAGCGCCGGACACGCGATTCAAGAGATTGAAAACACACTGAACGTAGACAGCCAGGAAGCACATGATGTGTGGCAACTCTTCAAAGACCGCTACGTGCATCCACGTCCGACGAAAAATAGCGACCTGCTTTCGCATGAGGGCATTGAACGAGTTGACGAAATACGCGACGATGTTCCTGTTGATGAGGACCTCCAAGAAGAACTCGTAGACTATCTCTACAACTACTATCTCGAGAACCCGAGTCGTGCGGCGGTCGAGCGTGATCAACTCCTTGACGACTTCAGTGCATCTGAAACGAAGATAGACCTAAATCTATACATTCTGAAAACGGCCGGTTGGGTAGAGACAAATACTCAAGTTGGAATCGGGGACGCAGGTTACAGAAGTGCTGAAATCAGCGAAATAGGTCGTAAAAAACTCTCTTGAGCCCCGTTCAGTGATATCAGTTCCGGAGAAGACTGTGAGATTTCGCTTCTGCACTGAGCGAATCGGGGGAGCGAAGAACAGCTATGTGAACCGTTGTATGACACCCTCCTAGGACGAGTTGGACCACGAGTGCCATCTATAACAGATCAGCAGCCATCGCGTACCTAGCTTCGACGACACCGCGTTTCGAGTAAAAATGGAAACCGACTATAGCTTATTTTCTGCTTCCAGCAGGTTCCGCAGTGCGATCCCCTCAGTTTTGTACAGCAGTTCACCCAACTCAGTATCTGCGAGCGTGTAGCGGTTTCCCTGCCCACCTTCGCGTGCCTCGACGGCGTCGATCTCGACCAACTCGTCAATGTGATCGTACACCGTTTTTCTCGCAACGCCTGCCTCTCGGGCCAGTTCGCTCACCGAAAGTTCACGCTTCCGGTTGCCGACGATAGCGGCGAGGATTCGTGTGCGTGCGTTCTCTCCGAAAAGCTCGACTAGCGGCGTGTCGTCAGCGTATGCCTCGGTGGATTCCACTTCGCTCATTGTACTTTCCTGTTAACGCTCTGTATACAAAAGCGTTACGTGCTATTACCATTGGTGCTACCTACAGTAAACAACTATAACTAGGTGTAACCCATAGGTAACAATAGGGATGGAAGATCAAGAAATACGGAATCGAATCGTGGAGAAAATGCTACGGAAGCGCGTCATCGGCGATAAGAAACAACAGGTGACGACCGTTGTCGGGTACTCGGTTCCGACCCACGCACAAGGCCGGGCTGAGGACCTGATTGACGAGATGCTGACCGATCCTGAGTCGCCAATCGAAGGCTACGGCGGTGGACACCGGAAGAATATCCACTTAACGAGTGCGGATGCCGCTGTCGAGTACTTGGAAGATAACGGAGGTGATGTCCCCTTCCCGTTCGGGTGACGGGGCGACAAGTAGCTATCTGCTATTACACACGGTTGTCCTCTAATCGTTGCAAGTTGTGGTGATGAACGCTCACGACCACGAGATATCCGGGATTGTCAAGACGCCGGACGAGGCCTTGATTGACCCTCCCTAAGGCGCGGCAGTGGGCACGGGAGCACGTCGACGAGAACGAGACAACGTCGGAAACCGCCGCGACAGTGGGCCAGACGGACCTCGGACAGTTCGCCTAGATCCGAGACTGTTCTTCAACACACCCTGTTTCGAGTGAAAACGATTACCGTCGATAGATTGAAAATCAAAGCGTTCAAACTCCGAAATGCGGACGAAAACACCGTCCTAAAGCCCAACAACAAAGCTGCACCCGTGAGGGGTAGGTGATAGTTTTCCGGCGATAGGGGCGCTCGTGATAGTCCGCATGACGACCGCAAGCCATCTGCCACGTGGCACTTTTCGCCCGACGAACGTGTTTTCTCTAGACGGTCGCGATGGCTGTGCTTCACCCCCTACGTGCCGAAAGTAAACCGGCAGACGGCCACCAATTGCTTCGAGCCAAATCATCCAGTTGGGAAACCCGGAAATCCGGAAATCCGGAAATCCCCCTGCAACGCATACGTGACATCCACGTCGACGGCACAGTATGGGAAAAACCAACCCGACGTTCCGTGACCAGGTCAACCAGTTCGTCGACGAGTACCAGCAGTTTCGTCGAGGACTTGTCTACGAGGATCAGCAGGTGTTCGACGACCTCCTGGAGCACGCGCACGCTCACGCCGATGCGGCCGGCTACCTCAATCCACACAACCCGCGCGAAGCCATCCTGATGTCACTCTGTCTTGGCCATCAGCGGGAGATCGAAGAGCTACGAGCTCACGTAGAAGATCTGCGGGATGAATAAGAGGTTGCACGAATGGCAACCCCGACCGACACTATGCAATCTTCACTTCTCACTGAGGTGGGTTAAGTGTATGGCAATTTTGCCAGAAATCGACGCGTATGCGGAACACCTTTTCTGAACGATTGTGGGCCACGGAGATAGAACCAGAAACTACCAACATTGTGTTGGTCGGTCGCAGTCTGTTGGTTAGTGCCGGTGTTGACACGGTTTATCAATCAGTGCGCCTAGACGACTGTTCCCGGCCAAATTCTTACGATAGAGTGACAGAAAAATAATTGCAGACTGATTTATTATAGGATATTTCGTCGACCAATATATTCCAGAGTGATACATTATCCAATATAACGATAAAGAAAAAATGCGCTTTAAACGGTGCAGTGCTAAAATCGCAGGGTATAGATCATCTATGGCTAGTTTCTGATTCTTTTGGTTGGCCTAAACCTCACTGCTCTATAGGTACGAAAGTTGTCATATCCGATAGATTTATACGGAAGACTGGCGACACGCCTCTCTCATATGACCTAAAAAATAACCCCATCCGCATGGGGTGACAAGGAACGGGGGCAGAATTGGACACTCCCCTGTTCCTTGTCGCCCATAATAAATGTGTTCCCCGTTCGATAGCGACTGCTCTATCGATCGGGGTTGGCACGGTTCGCTAACCGTCTCGATGCAGCCGAAGCACCCCTGAAATCATGTCCACAGACAAACAGCAGGCACAGATTGGGAAAGACCCTGCACAGATCGACACCGAACAGCCCGATGAAAAGGACGTCGCCGATGCCCTTGGATTTGAATCAGTCGGCGGTCGCGACGGCGCTCGCGAAGATCAGGACATCGACGAGATGCGTGAGCTCGTCGACGACATCGCAGATCCTGCGACCCGAGAACTCCTAGATCTCGTTCTCGACGACCTCGCTGACGAGCGCAAGCGCCGTCGCGACCTGGAAGACGTCGTCCAGGACCAACAGGAGACAATCGAGGAGCAACAGGAGACGATTCAGGACCTCACCGCCCGCCACAACGAGTTTCAGCAGCGGGTCGACGATGTCGAGGAGAGCGAAGAGAAAACCCGCGACATCGCGCGGAGCGCGGTCGCAAAGGCCGAGCAAGCCGCCGCCGATCCCGACCAGCAGGAGGACGCCGAGCAGCTCCCCCAGGGAGTCGAGCCGTCGACGTCGCCGCTCGATTTCTTCGCGAACTGCCGGCAGTCGAAGATCAAGGAGATGTACGTCGAGAATAACAAGGACAACACCTACCGTGCGATCGTAGTCTGGAAGCGCTGGCGGGAATTTGCGACAAAACGGTCGGACGGCAGCGGGATATTCTTCACGCGTGACAACGTTGAGAACGCTCTCACTGCGATTCTCGGCAAGTCACCACATCGGGAGACAATACGGCGAGTTTGGGAGAAGATGCAGGAGGTCGGTGGGAGAGACGTTGAAATGAAGTCGAGGCAGGTCGGTCGACGCCAGCAACGGAAACAAATTCTCTGCATGGCCCGCGAGACAGCTGAAGGCCTCTTGGAGAAACGCTACATCGGAATGGATCTCCTAGAGGATGGAGAGACTAAAGCCCTCACAGGTGGCGTCACACCCGTTGTGACGGGGGCAAGTGGCTAACCCCCGTGACGAGTGGATGGTAATCTAGCGCTGACTGAAAACTAGCGAAGATGGAGGCGGCTAGACGTGCCCTCTAGCCGCTGACGCCTGTTGGTTTCTAGCTGCAGGACTCAGCAGCCCCCTTTCTTTTCAGAAGTAGTGAGCGTGTTCGTAACACGCGAACGCTTCTGTCAGTTCCACCCCGCGTCACAACACCTGTGACGCTTGCCACTCACATAGGATCTGGTTCACCGCGATGGCAAGCTCGAGCAACTGTCTGGTGCGCCCTCCAGTCACGGACGGCCGGCCTGCCGCGAACGTCACGAGCTACGGGCCGAGCGGCGCGGGCAAGACAATGATCGCCAGGTACACGCTCGCAAGGTTAGAGGCCGAAGCGTTCGAGTTTAGCTGGAGCTAGAGGGTGTCATTACAACGGTTCACTTTGCTGTTCTTCGCTCCCACCGATTCGCTCAGTACAGACGAACTACATATCGAAACTGACTCAGTTTTGATTAGATAATGGGTCTTCTGTGACAACAAACGAAGCTATTCTTCTCGAATTGTTTGCTATCGTCTGGGTATTGTGGGTTGGCTTCATGCCCTATGAGTGGCACGGCGCACTGACATTCGGTGTCGTAATTGCACTGGCTGGACTTGTTCATGGTTTCTGGGTTGAGCGAACAGCGGAGTAATCTTCCACAACTACTGACCAATAAGCACGTATACTGAGCAGTTCGAGCAGCTAGTTCTCTACTCAATTTCGATCAGTACAGGGAATATATTTATCAATAGAGTTGTATGTAAAATTCAATTGATGTCTAAGGAGCCTACAGGTAATAGTTGGACGCGGTTTCGTACCACTCCTTGGAAGACTGCAGCAGTGCTCGTCGGTGTCTTTTTGATTCTACTGAGTGGTGTTGTCGTCGTTGATGGGCTTTTCTTTACTTCGAGATCGTGTGTGGCGGCTAACGTCACGGGACCAAGGGCAACGTTCACCGTCACGTCAACGCCGACCGACGATGGTGGCAGAGTAAATCTCACGAGCGTTGGCCCGCCTATCGACGCAGACGTGCTCTACATACAAACACCGGAGATGAACATGACCGTTGCCGAACTCAGTGACCACTACGACCCGAACTCGACTATTGAAGTGTACGACAGCATCCTCTTGTCGAATCTGTCCACCGGGACGCATGTGACGGTCCGCTGGCTCAATCGCAGCTACCGGAACCCGTACGAGTGTCAGGACTACCAACCGCCGACCAGCCGGGTGTTCGCCACGTTCGTTGTCGGGAATGAAAGTACATACCCAACGTATGCACTAGACGAAAATCCGTCAGTTCAGAATTCGACGACACAAACCACCTCTATCACTGGATGAGGCAATTCTCTAAACTTTCTCGGATCAATACCGAGTGGGGCGGACACCATAGTGATAGTTACTCATGCTCAGTACGCACGCATATTGAGCACCGGATCTGCTGCTCGCCTGGTCAATATAGACGGTTCACATAGCGGCGCTAATCTCGGTCTGAATAATTCTGGTCAGGAATAGCGTCACAGCACCCGTGGCGAGAACGGCTCCTATCTCAATTGTGGCTGGCCTCCCAGGGTGACGACTTCTCGTAGACCCGCGCCTGCATCTCAAGGTACCGCGTCGGCCACTTCTGGAGGTGCATGCGAAGCCGGGAATAGACGAGGGCAAGCGTCACCTGGAGTGATTGGCCACTGCGCTCTGCGAAGGTACTCACGCGACGGGTCAGAGAGTCATCGCCGTAACTCATGGGTGGCGGGTTACATGCGGAGGTCAATAAGTGCCATGATTGGCAATGACACACCACTCGTCGAACAGGGCACTGAATACACAGTATTTATCTGTGACCTTACCACAGTTGCCCGGTATGCCACAGATTGAGGTTGAATGTTCCGTGTGTGGCACCACGACGACAACGGGCGTTTTCGTTAGTGAGCAGACCTTCGAATCAAAGACGTGGGAATGGGAGCGAACCGAATGTGATTCCTGCGGACGGAAAACGAAATGGGATGAAGCGGATGTCGTGAATTTCTAATTACGAGGTCGCCGCTGGTGCCTGCGGCCAGCGGTAGGTAACACACGCATCTCACAGTCGCTACACAACACCGTGACAGTCACAGCCCGCGTTGTACGCGTAGCCCGCCGACAGAGTGGCAAGTCCACTGAGTACTGCGGCCGTGTAGTCACCGCATGACCCGAAGACACTCCTGCCAGTGGCGAGTCGTACGACACGACGACGTTAGATTCAACTGGCATCATGCATAGCACGACAAGGGTAGTCGGTGTCGGCAGGCACTGGGCCAGGTGACATCTGGTGCATGACCCCACCCGTTCCAGCCTGCCCACGAAAGCATTGTCACTGTCCCGAGCTCCCGCCCACTCTTTCCCTGAATGACGACCTCTACAAGAAGTCAACTCTTTGTCAGCAGGGAAAACCTGTACTAAGAATGCTCAATACGTACGTCTACTGAACAGGCGATCCGGCCTCACCAGTCCTGAAACAACCACCTTGGGAGGTGTTCTCTGACATCCTGTGGAGCTATGCAAACTGCATGTCACATGCCTCTTGTGCGTCGGCACTGTTTGAACTCACGCGGGACGCAGGCTTTGGGTGCGACCTAACTCGTGATGGCGTTCACGAGAGCACGGCGATAGATCGCCTCCACCGCTCGGACGAGCAAATCATCCCTGCGTCGAACACGGCATGGTCTCGTCTCGCGTCACCGACGAGGCCGTGGAGTACATTGCGTCGCTGGCCTCGGGGAACGCTCGGCAGACGACCGACGCGCCTCGGAAGGCCTCACAGCACTGTGTCCAAGACGGCATCGACCAGCTGACCGTCGACGTCGTCAACGCGACCGCCGACGACGCGGCGGCTGTATTTGCAGAGTTTGGAGAAGTACGACATGATCGAGAAGCACGGTGACGGCCGTGGGATTGGGTATACAGTTTGTCGGAGATAGAAGGGCTGTGAGCGTATTTTGTGAGGGTTTAGGTCGCCATGTTACCATTGAATTGGCTGCTCACTGTGTGTGTCTATTCATGTATTCGATTCGGGTTCGGGAACATATTCCAAACAAGTCCCGATAAACGTCGTGAGATTGGACGCTGCTTCTGGCTCTAACGCGATCAGTACGCCTTCGTCGTGTCCAGTTGGGAGGTGGAGAATCACTGCATTCTCACGGACTTGCAAGCTAGCGCGTTTCTGTCCGAGTTGTTCGTCGAGCTCGTCCTCTGGCGGCGACCACGACCAAGAGATGTTGTCGTGGATCAACTCGAAGCGATTGGTGACGGTTGCCGGGTTGAGATCATCGCGACAGTACTGGAGTTCACTCTCGATACCTTCGAACTTGCCAACGGCACGCGCATAATTCCCTGCTTCCTGCTTGACAAACGAGACCAATTCTGGGAATTCAGACATAGTATTAGACTTGATTACATACCCGGCTGTAATATATTCTCTCCTGACATCTGCCTGTAAGACCGTCGACGGGGCGGCCGACATTCGGGAGCGACGCATCTCCGAACTGGGCTCAAACAAGCGACTGTTGTACGAGCTCATCGCCGGCGCCGAGCGGATCGGCTCGGCTGATCTCTATGCAGAGTATGAGCGGCAGGAGCAGACGCCGAAGGTGAAACCGACGCGGCGGCTGTATTTGCAGAGGTTGGAGCAGTACGACCTGATTGAGAAGCACGGAGACGGGTGGGGGACGGAGTATACTGTCTGTCGGGGTTAGTGGGTGTCAGCGTAGTCTCTATGTGGAGTTGGGTGGTCAGGCCGGCAGCCACGTCGGTGCCAGGACCGCAGGTAGGCGATCGTATGTTGGGCGTGGTGCGAATGGTGGTGGGCGTGACGAGGTATGTGGGTATCGGCCTCGTAGGCAACCACCTGACTGCGGTAGACCGTCCGTAGGTCAAACGCCTATCGGATTAACCACTTTCTCGGCTCCAATTCAACTTCTTGTGAGCGTCGTCAACGCTATACTGCACGGGATGTTGCGAACCAAACAGTTTGCAGTGGCAACGTTACCGCTAGAAAGACCCCTCCCTACTTCGATTTCTGTGCCCACTCAATTGAACTCAATATGTTCTTTCATGGGGGTATCTCGATACAGATCTATTTGGTCAATCTTCCTGCTTACCTCCTCCGGGGGGACTTCCCCAAACTCTCTACAGACGCTGTTAATAACTGTCTCAAGAGGGTCTTTCGCATCACACTCAAAGTCCCCTTGGACATGTATGGTTTCGACATTCTCGCCGCCGATTCGAATGTTTGAGGTCTCAATACCGTTTAAACTCTCTACCTCATCAGCAATATCATCAGAAAAACAACCATCTAAGAATGCCTCATAATCGGCATCAGTTGCTCTCTCTCCATGTTCAGCGTGATATTTGGCTTCGATTATAAAGGCTAGATTATGTAAACGGCTTACTGAGACACGATCAAAATACGAAAGAATGCACTGAACTAATTCATCGACCCCCATCTCGGACTGACCTTCGTCAATTCTTCCAGTGCTACTCATAACGGTTTCTAAAGCACGGACTTCCAAATAAACTTGGGGGTAATTAATCTTTTGATGCGGAGTTGACATTCCGTAGTAGACGGGCGACGACACGAGAATTCAAGGGTATCAACCCCATCTTTTAAGTATATTGTACAGGCTTCATTTTTGCTGTTGTTCGATGTCAATATTGTGGTGTTGGTAGAACTCAGTTATGAGATATTCAATATAATATTCTTTGTATGCGCCAGATGCGATTGCAAAAATAAATGAAGAGATGAGAAGAATTATAGCTATGATATAAATATGGATATCTAAGAGCGGAGCGAACATCGTTGGATATCTCAACGCTGTGGGATAGAGCGAAACGGGAAGCGAAAAGATGACGCCATAGACAATTGAGGTACCCATCAGAACAACCCACATGCCACGGCAGAACGCTGAACGAGCCTGATATCGAAATGGGCGATCTTCTCCATTTTCTGCAACTTCCCCAACAACGACTGAGTATACCTTGGAGGCGTCTGCCATATTGTGAATGTTGTATTCTTTCCGACAAACTTCGACGAGATTCTGGTGTGTGAAGTCCATATCTGCTTCAGATACCTCACGGGCAGAATCCAAGTTTAGCGTGGGCTCAATATGGTTCAAAAACAATCTTCGATGTGAGAGGGCGATGTGCGCCACATTCTTGATCCTTCTCTCCATCCATTCTCTAATATTCGAGAGCCAAGTTTGTACGATTCTCATCAATAAGGGTATAGAATCTGATCCCTCCTCTGATTTCAACTGATTGGGGTTTGGTGAGCCCAGAGAGTTTGGAAGAGACACCTCAAGTCTCCTGAAATGATCTCTGCAGATATCTGCAACAGGCCCAATTGGGTAGTCAATGAGCAGTTCATATGTATTCCGTAACCGTCGGCCAAACCAGGCTGCTAATTTCTCGAATAAACGGCCGATAGTATGAGCTACTTCTCCTAGAAGTGTGCCAACTAGCAGAACCGAAACAAGGAACGAGACAAAAACCAAGAAGTTTGTTAACAATCTCATTCCCTTAAACAATCCCGATGGCAGTAATGGGATGATTCCTAACACTAATGTCATTCCTGGCATAGATTTTGCCAGAAAGTCATAAGTCCCAAATACCGAAATAACTCGATTCGCCATATGATATTCACCCCAATTGATAGTCTTGTAAATATTTGGTTAGTACACAGGAATCTCCGTGAGACAGTATAAATTTCAACTTATCTGTTCGACTGATTAGTTATTTGCTTCTGTAACCGTTGGTTGTACATTCCCCTTATTCTGGAAGTTGCGACCGGCCATTCGACAGGTAGTGAGGGAGTACGTAGCAGCGGACGTGCGTCGGCGCGGGTGTATCTGAATGGCGGTGACAGAAGTTTTGGACACTACACCTATTCGTACGAATAGCTAACCACAGTCACAAAGACATTTGTAGGCACAATTATTGAATATCTATCATACGGTTCAATGGACGATGTTCTTCCCCTCTTCCTGAGTGCTGTCTTTGGTGGACTGGCTACTCTAGCTGTTAGTAAATACAAATTAAATAAACAAAGACAGCAACGTAGGAAGAAAGAGCAAAAGGAGTGGTTCAATTCAGTACTTGATGCTACACAGAGACTAAAACACAGGTTAAGTACTCATCTTGAGTCGCCTGAAATAGAACCTATTCGGGTAGTTGATGACCTGAGTGGCCACGCTGAAGAGTTGGGAGTTCATGCAAACACTGCGCCACCGACGGTTGCAACAGCACATACCGAGCAGTTACGTCTCTTATCAGGTTACATCCAAGAAGCAGTCATAATCGCACGAATTATTGAGGGATCTGATTCTGCTGATGCGTTCAACCGACAACTCCGGGAGTCGGCTGATGAACAGATCCGGTTCGCAGAGTTGGACCATGACGCAATCAAGGCAGACGGGCTCACTGAGGAAGAAGTGAGACAACAGATGGGAAATCAATTTCCAGAATTCTCTGTGAACGATGATCAGTGGGAGACTCAAGCAACAGACGCACTCAAAGAAATCCTGTCTGACTATCGCCAGATTGTGACCAACACAGAGGATGTGCTTCAGCAACACCGCCCAGAATGAGAAGACCGCCTCATTCCCTCATGATCCGCGATAACCAAAGTATCCTTAGAACAGACTTCGGAGTCGATCAAGCAGTCCATCCTCTGCACGATCCGGCACTCGGCTCAGCCGGTCCCTGACATCACGACGGATCTTTGGATGTGTTTGGAGATACTCCTCGAGTAGCCACTGCGAGCCGCTGGACTGGTAGGTGAACAGGCCGTCGGCACTCAGCTCGTCAGTAAGGTACTTGCCACGTGCCAAGGCATCGGCCTGTGATTCTTCAGTTCCGCCCTCGTGACGGTTTGTATCAGCCGTGACGTACACTTGGTAACCGCCGGATTCAGGTATTTGTTCGACGATCACGCCGTTCTGGCGGATTTTGTCGAACCGATTATGGCAGTCATCGCAGTACTGGTACTCACCGTCACCGGGATTGTTAGTGAAGGCTCCACAGCGAGCGCATTCTGGCATATGTCTGGTACTCTTGGAGGACGAACCAATCAGTCTTCGGTCCTGGTGGTGATGATACCGAGCTTTGAGATTCGTGGATGCTTCCTCTGCAGGTCATGACCAACACTGAAGTTGCCGTTCTCAGACATTTTCATCAATGGACCAGTGTACGCACTGTGGGGCGGATGTCGAACACGCCTTCGAGTGTACGTACTGCGAGCAATCGATCTGTGGCGAACACCGATTGCCCGAAAACCACGACTGTCCGATGTTTGTCCCAGACACTAGCCCAGAGAATTTCGCTGGCGGTGGTCCAGAAACGCCCGATCGGCGGAGTACCTATCGCAAGCGCATCGAGCGCGTACGTGAGAAAGAAACCTTGAAGCGTGATAATCGGTCACCTCAAGCGCGAGCGCCCCAGAGCAAAGGTGACTACCGCGACAGCGGTGAGACAGACGTATTCTCGTGTCCGACCTGTGGGAAGGCAACTGACGAGATCGTCGAGTGTAACGCGTGTGGACAGCAGGTGTGTTCGGCGTGTGAAGGGCGGTACGAACACGAGTGTCCAGCAGCGATCGTCGATGATGGGGAAGAAAAAGACGACGGACAGTCGTTGTTCGGCCGCCTGTTGGGATTTCTGCGGTAGAACAAACGCACAGCATGATCGCGTCGATGGCCGTTCGTGGTAGTGGGCGTGCGTCGGCGTCGGCGTGGGTGTGTGCTCAGGTGGGCGGGCAACCGGGCGCACAAGCCAATGTGCACGCGCCAGAGTGCCGCGCGGGCGGCCACGTCGGCGGGCAGGCCCGCGTACAGACGATCGTGTGTCTGGGCGTGAGTGAGCGTGGCGGCGGGCGCGGCGGGGTATGCGTGGGTGTTGCGTTGAGAGCCCGCTACGGCAGTGCTAAAAGGCGGATTCGAGATGAGGAGGAAGTCAACTAAACTACGCTGCTGCTTTTTCCGAATCGAATTCCACACCGGCTACATCATTCATCGACGCAACTAGGTCCTGCTGAGACATTCCCATCTCACTCGCAATGTCTTCTGGTGTTTCACCGTGGACAGCGAACCGATAGGCTGCAATCGTCTCTTCACCCTTTGAGGCTACATTTGTCGGAATACTACCACTCGGGGCGTTTGGGACACCAGCAGAGAACTGTTGGTCCAATTCGCCGTAGACATTCCCCTGCCGTCGACGCATCGCCAGCGAATCGAAATCATCGAAGGTGACCTGGTCCCGCTCATCAGCTGGTTTGTATTTCACTGTCCCGTTCTTTTCCATGAGTTCTGCCCCGTTGCGGAATTGCTGAAGCACCTGTGACTCGCCGACTACTGCTGCAACGGCTTCTTCGAGGTACGCGTAGAAGACGACCGAACCTACGAGAAGAGCCATTCCGAAGACAGGCATCGGGAGTGGACTGTTCCACGGATTAGCCCAGACTACAAGACCGGAAACTGCCAACAAGAGCGCACCTTTCTTCCGATTCTCTTGGTCCTGCAATGGTTCCGGTAGTTCGACGGTGGTATCGATTGTTGCAGCGTCGGTGGGGTCTATGTTTCCACCTGCTTCGGATGTGATATCCGGCGCGTATTCGTCCAGGAGGTCATGCCGATCGTGTTCGTCGATGAGTTCGACTAGATCTTCGCCATCGACAAGCTTGACGTTGTGTTCGCGTGCCCAGTCCTCAGCTGTACTCGCAAAAGATGAGGTGGTTACGACGACGGCGGCATCCGCTTCGGTGTCCTGCTCTTTTAGCGTATAGTACTGCTGTATCTCTGGACGGCCTACCTTGTTTCCATCAGCATAGCGCTTTGCCTGAATGGCGAGTTTCTGATCCACGAGCCCGTCGCTTTTGTGGGCCTCAATATCGACACCCATGTCGTTCGACCCAGCAGAGACCTCTGTTGTCCAGCCGCGATCTTCCCAGAGATCTGCGACAAAATGTTCGAATTCGTAGGGATCGATATTCTGCATGCGGGCGCGGAGTTTGTCCGCGCTCTGTACTTCAGTCATATACCTCAGTAGTCATATCCATGTGACTTGTATCTGTTCTTGTCTTTCAGGCCCGAGAGGAATTATCGGCTTTTGCTACAATGATTTGAGGTGGAAATGTAACGTGGCTGACTGAGATCATTGTGGGCCTATGATCGAAGAGGAAAGAGAGGTGCGATCAGCAGGAACAGAACACCGTTAACCAACAGCCAGTCTATTTCTCCCCACACGTTGGTTAACGAATCGCGTCGGTGGACTCGTTGCCGTCGAGGAGACCAGTCGTTAGAGCAGGTGTCCTACGGATTCTGTTTCGGCTGTCAGCGCTGCTTGGGAGCTATCAGGTTTTGGTGAGTGACTCCCGAACTGTTCTGGTGAGACGGCCTGTTGCATGGCACGCAGTTGTTGATTGAGCTGGCCACTCGTCGCCTTGATAAGTTGGTCATCGGGCCAGGAGTGGACGTTGAGATTGTCGTAGCGGGTGGCACGTCGTTGGACAAGGTTGATCTGTTTCAGTGCGTACTCGACCCAGGCCTGATGATCATTCGCGAAGGTTTCGAGTGTTCGGGCAATGTCGTCACGGCCGGCGTCTTTGGCAGCAGCACGACACAGCTCGAAATTCGCGCCGCGGGGATTGATTGGCTCGTGGAAGACGACCTCGGCTCCGAGTGCCGAGAAGTGACCAAGGAGATTATCGATTTCGTACTTGTCCATGCCGGGGTACGTCGGTGACATCGAGACAAAGACCGGAACATCGGCTTGCTGGAGGGTGTCGAGGGCCTCCCAGCGGGCCATCGGTGGCGGTGCGTTCGGTTCCATGGCGCTGACGAGTTCGGTATCAAGTGAGGCGATCGACGAGCCAACGGTGATGAGATCGCCAGCTTGTTTGAACAAATCGAGATCGCGAACGACCGCAGGACTCCGAGTGAGAATTCGGACGGGAAGCTCGTGAGCGATGAGTTCCTTGACACAACCCCGAGTGATCTGTGCGGCACGGCGGTCCTGGTAGCAATCGGTCCCACTAGAAAGCATGACGACGCCTCGACCGCGGTCGGTTTGTTTCCGTTCGCTGGGGTCGCGTTCGTCGAGGACCTGGTGGAGTCGTTCAGGAAGATCATCGCGATAGAGGAGATAGCTCCCCCAGTCCTGTTGGGCGTCGTCGACGTCGGCTTGTTCGTTGAGCATGTCTTCGCGATGTTCGAGGGCTGGGGTGGTTGGCACGTAGCAGAACTTGCAGCCGTGCCGGCAGCCGGTGGCGACGTTGATGACGTGATCACAGAGGCTCTTCGTGTGAAGTTGGGACTCGCTCATGACAGCCTTGGTCGGGTCTGTGTTTACCCGGAGGCCGTTTTGCGTGTCGCCCTGGCTGTCCATCGCGCAATCCCAGCAGAGGAGGCTGCTCGCTGGATCGGCGGCAAAGCGGCCATTGATTTCGCTGCGGCAGTTCGAACAGATGAGACCCGCTTGCCAGAGGTTGATGCGCTCTCCGTATTGGCGTTCGGCTTGCCGGAGCTTGTCGAGCGTGGGTTGGCCATCGAACTGTTCGATGGTGTCGCCATCGTCTGTTTCAAGTTCGTAGGTGCGATCGAACCAGCTGTCTTCTGTGTCCCAGGTGAGTTGCATGGGGGACGTTCTTGTTTGATGTCTAGTCTCAATACCAAAAGAAGTGAGCCTGCCGGAGTGAAAGTGGTATTACTTCAGAGCGATAGTACTAGAGGCAAATATCTGAGGAGATTCATACTAAAAGCCTGGCATAGAGTTGACTAAATTTTGAGACAGATATGAACCAGATATACTCTCCAAAGCCACGAGAGACTAAGAGGACCACAGCATGCCAGAGTAATGCGGTTGTAGCCATAGATACCGAGATTTCATGTCCAGTAAAATTGCTAACGTTTGAATAAAATGTCCATAATGCGTGGAGAGTCAAGAGTCCACCAATTCCTCTAAAGACGTGATTATGATATCGTAATGATCTACCGAGAAATGAGTCAGGATTCTCAAGATCTTTCCAGATATTTCTAGCAAATCTCAGTCCGACTATTGTGGTACAAAGCGATGCCAGAAACCAATATGGGAAGGATGGTACCATGAAACCCAAGAAATCATTATAGCTAATTCTGAAGACCAAGTTCTCTTCTTGAGTGAAACTCACAAACTGATACGCCGCTCCTGGAATTAAATATTGGAAAGCATGCTGCTCTTTGAGCATTTTTTCAGCATACTCCAAAGCGTCAGAACCTGACATAACCAAATGTCACGATCAAGTCAAGAAAATTGTTTTCTTATCTCATCGTTACCTTTGACAGTGGGTTGCAATGACTTATTGGGATCAAGTATAAACAGACGTGTATGATTCACCCATGTCACTCTTCAGTATTATTTAAAATTGATGTTCAAAGGAGTGGGGGAAAATATGACCGATAATCACGATGATTTGACCACTGGTGAAGATCCAACGAAGGCAATACTAAGCGAATCCGGGCTGAATAGTAAGCATCTCTGTGATTACGTGGTGAACGTGGCGACGGGCTGCCGGCACGGCTGCAAGTTCTGTTACGTGCCCTCGACGCCGAACATCCGGACGCGGCCGGACATGCTCAAAGAACAAGCGGATGTAGAGAATGGCCAGAAAGAGTGGGGTAACTACGTGTTGTATCGGGATGGACTGGGGGAGCGGTTAGATGGGCATCTTGATCGGAAGTGGAAGTGGCGTGAAACCGACCGCGGACAGGGTGTCGTTGGTGTTTCGTTCTCGACTGACTGCTACATGGACGGACGTGCCGGAGAGATCACGCGGAACGTGGTTGAAGCACTGACGAACCACGAGAAGTACACGCGTGTACTCACGCGGAACCCAATTTTGGCGTTACAGGATCTCGATGTCTTTCAGGAGGCTGGGGAGTATGTGACGATTGGCTCGTCAATTCCGTGCATGGATGCCGACCAGGTTGGGGCGATCGAGCCGAGCGCACCGACGCCCAATCATCGGTTACGGGGATTGAAGGAATTCAACGAGCATGGCATCCAGACGTTCGTGAGTATGAGCCCGACCTACCCGACGATGGAGTACGAGGATTTAGAAGTCCAGCTAAAACGAGTAGGTGAGTGCGATCCGGCAGTGATCTTCCACGAGCCAATCAATCCGCGTGGGGCGAACTTCGAGATGACTGTAGAGGCGGCACGGGAGGCCGGGCAAACGGAACTTGCCGATAGCTTGGATGCGTTGCGTGATCGTGAGAGGTGGGTGGAGTACTCGACGAATCATTTGCGGTGGGTGCAAGAGATTGGGCGAGACTTGGATTTGCCCGTTCATCTGTGGCCGGACAAGCAGCTAATCAAGCACGTTGACGAAGATACTGCAACGTGGTTGCAGTCGTGGCGTGATCGCCAGTCACCCGAGGAGTTTGCGGATCGAACAACCCCCGAAAAGTCGCCACCAGATATCCCGGATATTCGAGTACCTGAACCCTCGTAGATTACAGCCATAGTTGTGAAGACCCAATTAAATTAGCAAACCTAACTATCCGTTGAACTTATAACACCGCACGACGAAGCCAGTATAACTAGACACGCTTCTATCATTTTTATATAACATGTACGACGACAGTGATGAGGAGAAGCTCCGGAAGAAAGGCCAAACGGAGATGAAACACCGGATTCTGCAGCTGTATTTGAACCCCTGGATCAAGAAAATCAGTACGGTTGAGCCTAATCTCCTATTTGTTGATGGATTTGCTGGTCCTGGGATTTACCCGAATGGGTCGCAGGGTTCGCCGCTTATTGCGATGGATATGGCAGATAAGATACTCTCAAATACTGCATACGTCGAGAATCGATTAGACTCGTTTGAGTGTATCTTCATTGAGGCAGATCCTGATAATTTTGCAAAATTAGATGAGGCGGTCCAGAAGAAAGAGAAGAGCGTTGATTCCCGAATCGAGGCTCGGTGCGTTCACGGCAAATTCGAGAACTGGGCAGAGTCGTTTATTGACGAGTACGCCTATGGACAACCTTCTCCATCTTTACTATTCATCGACCCCTTTGGCTATGGAAACATCCCATTTGAGTTGATTACTGACTTGTTTCAACTGCGGGAACAGAGTTTAGAACTTCTTATAACATTCATGGCCGGGAAGATGGCACAGTGGATGGAGGACTCCAATCATCAGAAGGCCATTACATCAGCATTGGGGTCTAAAGAGTGGAAACAACGCATCTCCTCCGAGATGGGGAAAGATGAGCGGGCTGAGCGGTTTTCGTCGATTTATCAGCAGCAATTGAAACACGATGCTGGTGCGAATTTTACTATGCCATTCGAGATGGTCGAAGAGTCCAAACGGCAGATCTGCTACTACCTAATCCACGTTACGAACCATTGGCAAGGGCTGAAGGTTATGAAAGAGACGATGTTCAACGCGGGGGCGGACGGTGAGTTTGCATATCTCGGACCAGATCACGCAGGATATGAAGATGAGCAGATGTCGTTCGCAGAATTTGGTGAGACAGATGATTTCGCTGACCGTATTGAGTCGTTTGCTGAGGAGTTGTACTCGCAATACAAGGGAGAAAAACTACCGTTCCGAGAACTCCTTAAAGCTACACTTGATCAAAACGTCTTCAAGGTCGGACACTATCGCGATGCCTTCCAGATTCTTAAGCAAGAGGGGAAACTAGAAGTTGAACATCGACCACATTTGCCCAACGGCAATGAATCTCGTGGTTATGGGCTTGATGACCTTATCGTGTTTGTAGATATGTCTCTTGATAGCTTTCTTTAGTAATTCGACAGTAGTCGCTTGAGAAATTCCACGTAGCCACAGTTGTAACCTGCTTTTAGACAGACGGCTATCAGCATTTACGGATTCAAGGAACTCTCCAGCTACCCTTTCCTGATTCACTTTGGCAAACAATTTTGAGGGTTAGGCTATGTGTAGATAATATCTAATGACAAAAGAGCATCTGTTTTCGAACATTGATAGGGGAGCGAAAGAAGGCCCCCAAATCACGCTGAACGACACACTATTGTTGGGATCTATGCTTGAATATCTTCGATTTGCCAGCAAAAATGGTCATGAGGTAGGGGAGAAAGACGAAAAGAAAATTTTGGGAACTTTATCTAAAGTAGAGACAACACTCGAAACTACAAATATCAATTCACAACTGGTTGGTCGAGTATCACAAGTAAAGAAAGAAATAGAAGAGAAACATGAACGGTCCGATAGCCTTGATCTCAAACTAAAAAATGAGTTGGAACGAAAATCTGTAACTTGGCTCAATCTGCTTAGACAAGAACTAGCCGAAGAGAATCGCATATCCGCGGCTGACACGGGTATTCTAGCTGCAGAAAAATTACTGGATTCTCCAGATAACCTGTTTTCTGACCGTGTGTGGGGATGGCTTGATGACATGCCTCGGAATGATTTAAAAGAGTCATGTAGATCAATTGCTGTTGGGAACCCAATATCCTCAGTTATGCTATCTCTCCGTGCAGTGGAATATTGCTTACAGGAATGGCATGAACAGGAAACTGGTGAAGAATTGGATGCATCATGGGGTTCAATTCTAAACGCGATGATTAGCTATCATATTTCTGATGAAAAAGAGGATGGATCACTACAGGAACAACTGAGTGGACTGCCACCAGTTCTATCGAACTTGTACTATTTGAAGGAAAAACGAAATGAGGTTAATCATCCCAAGAAGTCACCCAGTTTGCAGGAAGGGCAACGGACGCTAATGATTGCTGTTGGGACAATAACAGAAATCTACAACGAGCAGGTCGAGACTCAGTCGATAAAGATCGATGGTTCAGCAGTTGAGGTTAAAATGGATGCAGAAAGTGATAGTGAGATCATCATGGATATAATCGACCAGCTCTCGTCTGGAGTTGGGAATAGTGTAGCAAAATCTCGAATATACAACATTGCGATCGACTCTGGTTTCTCCGAACGAGAAGTCAAGAATGCTATCCATGATTTGTTAATGGACGGATATATTTATGAACCATCTGACGACAAAGTCACTCCTATATGAAAATTCTGGGGAGTATGTATGAATACTCATAATCCAATTCAAATTTGAGTCACCCGAATGTGTATCTGAAAAAGAGGTCTTTACTGTTCGATCACTGCCACACCGTGCCATGAGTCGCCCCGCGGCCCGGCGTGCCGAAGCGTCAACCCATACTCGCCGAGAATCCCGTTCACGACTGCGGGAATCCCATCAGATCGCAGCGTCACCTCAACGGTCCACCGATCGGTCGGGTCGACGCTCGGTGACACCACGTCGACACCGATCACGGCGGGCACGGATTCGAGCTCGTTCACTACATTGTGTGCTCGATGGCGTGCCTCAACACGACAACTCATGCCGTAGCCACCTGCGATCCGCCCTCGATAGCCAGATTGTAGCGAATATCCGCGGCCTGCGCTTTCGCGGCACGGTGGCGTTGCTTGGATTCACCGAGATCGTCGCACTGCCACCACTCGTCGATCCAGCCGCACTTCTCGTCGCGCACGTACTCGATCCAGTGCCGGACGGCCGGGCGGGACAACTGCTCTGTGTGAACGACTTCGCCGTCGATGGTGACGTAGAGAGTCGCTCGAACGGGGTCCCAGCGGTGGCAGCGACCGCGTTGATCGTAGCCGATGACGCCGGCTCGCTGTGCAACAGTCTTTTCACTCGAAGTTTCGTAGTCTGTCATGGGTTTTATCCCAGAGTGCGGGTCGGTGCTCCTACACCGGCCTGCCAGGAATCAAATCACCAGCAGGCAGTCCCGCGCTCTGTAATAGTATACACGTGTAGAATTACCATAAAACCTTTGTCTCGTGTTGAGTAATTAGCCGGTAATGAGTACCAGCAAACCGCGAGTGTCGACCGAGCAAATCATCAATCAGTTCGAATCCTCGGATGATGCATTTCTCACTGCACCGGAGATCGCGGAAGCATTGGGAACGGACAGGCAGGCGATCAATTACCGTCTCAAGAAATTGCACAGCAAAGGAATTCTACGACGGAAGGAAGCGGGTAGCCGCGCGGTAGGTTGGTGGATGCCAGAGAACTAATCCAATTTCCCGGCTTTTTTTCGTCCCTCGCGGGTTAGCCAGTAGACCTTCGCTCGTGATCCAACTTCTCTTTCAATCACAAACCCCTTCTCAACCATCTCATCTAAGATATTGTTTACACCAGCTCGTGAATAATCAAGACGCTCAGAGAGTTCATTAGCTGTAACGATTGGATCAGGAGCTATCGCCATTTCGCGCAGGAATTCACGATCAGAGACACGACGATTCGGCCCGGGCTTACCCATATCCAGTTCATTGATTTCGCCGTGCAAAACATCACAGGGTTGTCAATAGTGGATACGAAGATAATAATCTACACGTGAAAACAAATAAGTGGTCCGGCACAAATCGGAGCACTAGGAAGTCCACTCTGATCCGATCTCAGAAAAACGGTGACTCGCCCAACCGAGCCACCGTGTGGGCTTCCTGAAGCAGCAGGAAGCCATGCCCGCATATGCTACCGGGGGGCTTGAAACCTCCCACCGACCAGACGCATCACTCGCCAACCACACAGAGAGTCGTACAAACACCCACCACCGAAACCCGGAAACCCGGATTCGCTCGCAAACCGCCCAGCACATCACGAATACCATCGGTTCCGGAAATCCGGAAATCCGGAAACTCCCCTGCAACGGTCAAGTCTCAACCACCCCTCAGCAGACACCGCCCATGCCCATCCACACCCCCGCAACCGGAGGCGAGCACCAATGACACGCCCACCAGCCGAGTACCACCAACTCCGTGGGTTCCAGCGCGACTGCCTCCTCGCGATCGCCCGCCTCGAAACCAGCGACAACGCTCCCTACGGCCTCGCGATCAAACGCGAGTGCCAATCCATCCGCGACGAGGAGGTCACCCACACCAAACTCTACCCGAATCTCGACGAACTCGCCGCCCAACAACTCATCACCAAACAGGAACTCGACGCCCGCACCAATACCTACGAACTCACCGACGCGGGCCGCTCGCTCCTGACCACTCACGCACAGACACTCGACACCCTTCTCAGCCAGGAGGCCACAGCATGACCCGCGAGTCCTACACCTGCGACCTCTGTCACCGGGAACACCCTACCAAGGCAACCGCGCTGCGCTGTTGCAGTGACAAATTCGACGACGACCAGGACAACACCGACGACACCCAAGACGACCCACTCGCCTTCACAGCGCCGGATGAACACGGCTGTCCGATCGTCACCGACGGCGGCTGCTCAATCCCCCAGGGCGAGACGTTTCAGGACCCCTGGCGCTACCGCTGTCCC
>NZ_JALLGV010000014.1:0-58575 GCF_023077655.1 Halorientalis brevis
ACGGTGCGACGGGCGTCGCGCTGGCCGAGAAGATCGGCTACGAGTGGGGCGCGGTCGTCAACGACCTCGAGCTCGACATCGACGGGGGCGTCGCGAGCGTCCACCGCGAACTCGAAGGCGGCGTCGAAGAACTCACCGACATCGAAACCCCCGCTGTGCTGACGATCCAGTCGGGGATCAACGAGCCCCGCTACGCGAGCCTGCGCGGCATCCGCCAGGCTCAGCAGAAGCCGCTGGACGTCCAGACGCTGGAGGATCTCGGTCTGGACGCCGACGTCGTCGAGAGTCCGCTGGCCCAGACGTCGATGTACGAGCCCGAATCCGAGGGCGACGCCACCATCTGGAGCGGCGACCCCGAGGAGGAGGCCGCACAGCTTGCTGAATTCCTGCGGGACAAGGGGGTCGTTGACGCATGAGCGACGTTCTGGCAGTTACGGAACACCGCCGTGGCGAACTGCGCGACGTAAGTCTCGAGATGATCTCTGCCGGCCGAGAACTGGCCGACGAGACCGGCGGCGACCTGCACCTCGCCGTCATCAGCGGCGACGTCGATACGTACGCCGACGAGGTCAACCGCGAGGGCGTCGACGCCATCCACACCGTCGAGTACGGTGAGGAGTTCAACCACGACGTCTACGCCCAGGCGCTCGAACAGCTCGCCGACGAGCTGGACGCTGCGTACCTCCTGATGCCGAACTCGGTCAACGGCCTGGACTATGCGCCGGCCGTCGCCGAAGGACTCAACCTGCCGCTGGTGACCGACGCCGTCGACTTCTCCGCCGACGGTAGCCTCGAAGTCACGCGCGAACAGTACGGTGGGAAGGTCGAGACCACCATCGAAGTCGAAGAGGACCGCGCAGCCGTCACCGTCCGCCCAGCCGAGTGGCCCCAGGCCGAAGGCACGGGCGACGCCGACGTCTCGGCGTTCGACGCCGACATCGACGAGAGCGCGATCAAGTCGACCGTCACCGGCTTCGAGGAAGTCGCCGGCGGCGACGTGGACATCGCCGAAGCGGAGTTCCTCGTCTCCATCGGTCGCGGGATCGAAGAGGAAGAGAACCTCCCGCTGATCGAGGCGCTCGTCGAAGCGACCGACGCGACGCTGTCCTCGTCGCGTCCGATCGTCGACAACGGCTGGCTGCCGGCGAACCGCCAGGTCGGCCAGTCCGGGAAGGTCGTCACGCCGGATGTCTACATCGCGATCGGCATCTCCGGCGCCGTCCAGCACGTCGCTGGCATGAAGGGTGCTGACACGATCGTGGCGATCAACACGGACCCGAACGCGCCGATCTACGACCTCGCGGACTACGGCATCGAAGACGACCTCTTCGACGTGGTGCCGGCGCTGATCGAAGAGTTCGGCGGCGACGTGCCAGACGTCTAAACTCGGCAATTTTCTTTCGTTTTTCTAGCATCCGTGCGAGCGGAGCAAGCCCAGTTCACGCGGCCGAGTAACGCGAGGCCGCGCCTTTTTGGTCCATCGGAAGAGCAAGCTCTTCCGAGCTCCCGCTCGCAAGCTCGCGGGAACAGATTTTTTCGGTTCGGGTCGCTCTGCGACCCACTCACCGAAAAAGGTGGGAGTCCGACGGCTTATATACGAGTAGTGAAATATACCACCCTACTGTGGGTTCACTCGCCGCCCTCTTCGGGAGAGACGCTGCCGTCCTCCGCGACAGGAGTTTCCAGTTGCTCTTGCTGACGAATCTCACACCGCCGCTCGGCGTGGCGCTCATCTCGCCGCTGTTGAACACGCTCACAGGGCCCTTCGCCGTCTCCGGTGCGGAGATCGGGTTGCTCATCACCGCCTTTTCCGCACCGAGCATCGTTTCGATCCCGCTCGTCGGGACCCTCGCGGACCGCTACGGTCGGAAACCGGTGTTAGTGGCTGGATTGCTGGTGTTCGGCGGGGCCGGTGCGGCCGTCGGATTGACGACGGAGTTCCGCGTCGCACTGGCGCTCCGGTTCGTCCAGGGGATCGGGTTCGCCGGGTTGACGCCAGTTATCGTCACCAGTACCGGCGATCTCTTCAGAGACAGCGCTGAGGCGACGGCACAGGGCATCCGGTTTGCCACGTCCGGGGTGACGATGATGGTCTTTCCCCTCGTGGCCGGCGTGCTGGTGGCGGTCGCGTGGCAGCTCCCGTTTTTCTTCTACGGGATCTCGATCCCCATCGCAGTCGTGTTGCTCCTGTTTCTCGACGAGCCACGAGAGCGAGGGGTGTCGAAGGAAGTCGCCGACCGGCCGACCGTTCGCGACCTCGTCGCCTATCTCGACGCTCGCATCACGGCACTGTTGATCGCGCGAGCGCTCCCGAACGCGTTTTACACGGCGTTTTTGACCTACAACTCGCTGGTCATCGTGCGCGTCCTCGATGGCTCGCCCAGGCAAGCCGGGCTGTTAGTCGCGGCAGCGAGTCTGGCACACGCGGCCGCAGCGACTCAAAGCGGTCGCATGACCGCTTACTTCAGCACTCGGTTCCAGCCGCTCTTCGGCGCGACGCTCGGAATGGGCGTCGGCCTCTCGTTCGTGGGGTTCGCACCGTCGTTCCCCGTGGTCCTCCTCGGCAGCGTGCTCGTCGGCTTCGGGTTCGGAACGACGCTTTCGCTGTACAGAAGCGTCATCACGAGCATCTCGGAGACGTTCCGCGGCAGTCTCGTGAGCCTCGGCTCGTCACTCGGTCGCGTCGGATCGACGTTCACGCCAGTGCTCCTCGGCGCCGCGATCCATCGGTTGCGGCCGATCGTCGGGGCCACAGGAGCCATCAAGACCGCAATCGTCGTATTGAGTATCGTCGGGGGAGCGCTCGGAGTGCTCTGTTTGGTCGCCGCTGGTCTCCACCGCCAGCCGCACCGCTCTGTGAACGAAACTGGCGCCTAAGTCTCCGTACCGAACGCAAGGGTAACGGGTTCTCTCCCCTGAATGGGGCGAACACGTGTGCCAGAACCGCCGTCTGTTCCACCGTCTGACGATTCTGTTCGCGGCACCGTCGGATTCGAAGGTAGTAGTCCCGTCGCTCCCTCCCTTTTCGGTATTGCCACAGTTTGATAGTTAAACAACAACGAATGAAAGTTGTATTTGGTACCTTCCACATTTGACGTGAGCGTGCAGTGGAAATATCAACACTCCGGGTCCGTTATACAGCATCGAATCACCGCCGTAGTCTCCCCGGCCTGGGGAGCCGTTCGGACCCCCTAACGGTGAGTGTTCGAATAACTGTCTCCGGGGCGCTGGGAAAATCGAGCCGAGAGAGCCATCGTCGCCAGTTCTGTGGCAGGTTGCCGGCTACTCCTCGTCGATAAACTGCCTGCCACGGTACGAGAGCCACCACACGCGCGATGCACCTTTCATCGCAGTGTTGATGAGGCCATCTTCTGCGAGTTCTCGGAGCCGCTTGTCGACGCCCTGTTGACTCATCCCGACCCGTTCGCCGACTTCAGTCGCCGTGAACACGGGCTCTGGGACGTCTCTCCCGGCAACGAGGAGTTCGTGGTCAGAGACTTCCCGATCTCTCCCTGATCGACTCATCAGCAAACAGTCGTCGTTCGACGTGTAAAATACACCACCACTGATTTTCGTTGTTGTGTCACACCTTTTTGTTGCTTCACAACCGATTGCTATCGGCGACTCGGATGCCAGAACGACTTCGGTGCGCTGGCCGTGGTACACACTGCCAGGGCGATTGCAAGCGACTGGGTCGACGGTCGGATAGCATACCGGACGCAGACGACGGCCGGGCTGTGCAAGTCGATCGGGTGCAGTGACGGGAGCTAGCTCTGCTCGGCGCGAAGGGTTTCGAGATCAGCCTGCAACTGCTTCGATTTCGGACCGTCACCGGTGTAAGCGCGCTCGACGACGCCCTGCTCGTTCGCCAGCACGACGAGGCCGAGATGGTTGAACATGTATTCCTCCGCGCTGGACTGCTGGGTTCGCTCGAAGGTCACGCCGTAAGTTCCCTGCACCACGTCTTTCGCCCGATCGCGACCGTCGGGCCGGAGGAAGTACCAGTTCCCCGCGTCGCGGTCGACGTTCATCGTGTCCGCGTACTGTCGCAGTCGCTCGGCGTCGTCGCGTTGCGGGTCGAACGTGACCGCCAGGAACGCGACGTCGTCGGCGAACCCGTTCTCCGATGCGAAATCCTGGACTCGCTTGAGCGAGGAGATGAGAATCGGACAGACCGTGTTACAGTTACTGTAGAAGAACGTCATCACCACGTTTCGGTCGTCGAACTCGGTCGTCGTGACGTCGCGCTCCGCCAGCGGTGCGCGCAGCGTCACCTCGGGCAGTTGCTGGCCGTACGCGGGGTACGGGAGGTCGGAACTACTGAACTGTCGGCCCTCCGGTTCCTCGAGGATCGTCTGTCCGTTCCCGCCGTCGCCGAGAACCGAGCCGAGACAGCCAGCGGTCCCGATGACGCCTGCCGTCGCGGCCGCCGTGAGATACGTGCGTCGGTGCATTAGCGTGCGCTTCGAGCGAGAGCTACGAAAACCCCGTAGTACACCTCTCGAAACCCATCACTCCTGCCAGACCGACCGCGTCGCGACGGCGAAGCCGCCGCCGATCCAGGCGAGGAGTCCGGCGACGCTCGCGAGCGGCGCGGCCGCCTGCAGGGTACCGCCCGTGGCGACGTCGACGACGGTCTGTAACACCAGTCCGCGGTACGCGCCGCTCGGCGAGAGAGCCAGCAGCGCCAGCACGCCCTGCGTTCCGACGAGGTCAGCGCCGAGCGCCTCGACGAGGCCAAGGTCGACGACTGCCGTCAGTGCGATCCAGAGTCCCACGAGGGCTCCTGCAGCGTGGCGCGTGCCGCTCGCGACGGCCGACACGGCGATGGCCACCGACAGCGCGGCCAGTCCGAAGAGGGTCGTCGCCGAGAGCAACCGCATGAACAGGACCACGGAGTCGGTACTGCTGTGGGTGGCCACGAGGAGCGTCGTCGGCTCGCCGAGGACCCACACCAGCGCCATCGTCGGGAGCAGCGCCGCGACGATGCCGACCGCTAGCGCGATCCCACGGCCGACCAGGACGCTCGCGACGACCGTCGCCCGCGAGACGGGAAACGTCGAGAGCACGGCGAGTTCGCCGCGCCGGCGGTCGTCGAGCAACGCGCGATAGCCGACGGTAAAGGAAAGGAGCGGCACGAGCAGTTCGAGCGCTGGCAGGAGGTCGACGGCCGTCGGCAGATACCCACTGGCGGCGGCCCCGCTCACCCAGACCAGTCCCGCCAGGAGTCCCGCGAGCGAGACGACGAACAGGCCGAACGCGCGCGTCGACACCACCGTCGCAATCTCGCGCCGGGCGAGTGCCTGCAGTCGCGTCAGCGGATGCTGTGCCATCGAACTCACACCCCGTGGCGAACGGTGACGCCTGCATCGTCGGCCACTGTCGTCTCGAACGCGTCGCTCAGCGATCGCACGTCCAGATCAGCGAGAACTGTCGCAGCCGGCCCCTGTGCCTGGACCGTCCCCTGGTCGAGGAGGACGACCCGGTCGGCGTTGGTGCCGACGGCGTCGAGATCGTGTGAGGCGACCAGCACACCCCGGCCAGCGGCGGCCAGGTCGGACAGCACGTCGAACACTCTGGCGGTCATCGCAGGGTCAAGCCCGCTCGTCGGTTCGTCCAGGACGAGCACCGGCGGATCGCCGACGAGCGCGATGGCGACGCCGAGCAGCCGGCGCATCCCCCCGGACAGTGCGTCGACCCGCTCGTCGGTGACCTCGTCGAGCCCGACCGTCGACAGCACGTCGTCCGTCCCCGGCCCGCCGTCGACGAGCGCCGCGTACGTCTCGACGGTTTGTCGAACGGTGAAGCCGTCACGGGGACGGAGCGACTGCGGGAGGTAGCCGACAGTCCGCGGTGCGTCCGCGTCCGGAAGCGTGATCGTCCCGGACTGTGGCGCCTGGACGCCGGTGACGAGCCGCAACAGCGTCGATTTGCCGCTACCGTTCGGCCCGACCAGTGCCGTCACTGCGTCCGTGGGGACCGACAGGGAGACGCCGTCGAGCACGCACAGCCCGTCGTAGCCGTGTTCGAGGTCCGTGACAGTCACTACGGGTGTCGATTCCGCTGCTCGCCGTCGGGTGTCGTCGGTCGCAGTCATGAATGAGAATCCTCCTGTCTCGCATCGGCGTAACCTGCCTGGCCGAGGCGCACCGGGTTCAGCGGGGTCGTCGCCGGGTGCCGGTCGACGATGCCCTGTGCTCGCATCCCGGGCACGAGCTGCTGGAGCAGCCGCCGGCCGATGTGAATCGGCGAGTGCGCCAGCGTGAGCCGCCCCGGTTCACGCAAGGTCGCATCGACGGGGTCGAGCGGGGCGTACGGCCGCATCGACTGGTTCGAGCCGACGGAGATCGCACCGTCCCAGTAGTTCCCGCGCCCGGGCGTCGACCACACGCGTGCCATCCCGGCCGTCGCGTGCACCTGTTCTCGATTGTCGACGAAATCGTTGCCGACCACTCGGTTCGAGGCGACGTAGTTCTCGGCGCGCACGCCCAGGTCGTTGCCGGCGACGACGTTGCCGACGTACCGCGAGGTGCGCGAGCCGATCGTGAGCCCGACGCCGTTGTCGACGAGGACGTTGTCGGCGACGTACGACCGCGTGCCGGCCGTGACGATCCCGTGGCGACTGGCGCGCACGTCGTTGCCGACCAGGGCGTTCCCCGTAGGACGCGTCATGATCACGAGCCCGGTCTGGGCGTCCCGGACGGTGTTGTCCGCCAGAAGCGTCTCTGAGGTGAACATGACGTGGACGCCGAACCGGACGTTCGACATCGCGGAGTCGCGGACGACCATGCCGTCCGACCGATGGGCGTAGACGCCGTCGAGCCCGCCGCGGAACGTCGAATGCTGGACCACGACCGGCGACCCCATCGCCATTACGCCCATGTACCCCTGGTTCGGCGTGGGGTTCCCGCGGACGGTGACGTCGCTGGCGACGGCTCGCGAACTGTTGCGATAGAGCAGGCCGTTGGACGGCGTCTCGACGGTGACCGACTGGACGAGCGTTCGCGTCCCGCCGAGCACCGCGACGCCGGCGTCACCGCGGCCGTACGTCTGCTCGACCTTGCTGTCCCACTCGCGCGTCCGGTCGGAGTCGTCGCTCAGGTTGATGCGGGTCGTCCCGACCCCGGAAATCCGGAGGTCGGCGACGGCGGCGTCCGACGACGCGACCGTGACGACCGTGCCGTTGCCCTCGCCCGCGAGATGCGTCCCTCGACCCGCCCCCTGGAGCGTGATAGGCTTCGCGATGCGAACTTGCTCCTCGTACCGGCCGGGCGGCACGCGAACCGTCGTGTTCGGGGGCGCGTCGCGGATGGCCGCCTGAATCGTCGGGGCGTCCCGCCCGACGACGGTCGACACTGGCCGATCGAGGAGCGGCCTGACCGCTGCGACGGTCTCGTTCGCGCGCTCGCTCCGGCGCGTCGGCCACTCGGGACGATCCACAGCCGCCCGCTCGTCGAACTCGTCGCGTACCGCCTGCCACGAACGGACCTGCCCGTCGTGCCGAGCGGCGAACGACCGGGCCGCGGTCGCGTCGGTAAAGGGGACGACGGCCGTGCTCGTTGGCGTGGGGACGACTGCGTACTGGGCCGCGGTCGCGCGAACCCACGTCGCCCGGGTGTCGATGGACGCGTTGACGAACCCGTCGGACGTCAAGCGGGGACTGGCGTCCGGGAACGCGGACACGTAGATCGCGACCGGCGGCCCGAACCGCTGGGTCCGTCCGTCTCGATTCGCCGACCGCGCGAACGACGAGACGCCGTAGTAGCCGACGACGAACTCGGACTGGGCGTAGAACACCTGGACCTTCGGAATCGTGTGTCCCTTCGCCTGTGCGACCCGCACGGTCTCGCTCGACAGGCCCGTCTGGATGGTTTCGCCGAACCGCACCGGGTCCGGCGTCGTCCCGCTCGGACCGATCGCGAACGGAACGAGAAACGCGCTCACGGCGAACACACCGACGAGGATGACTGTGCCAGTACGCATCGGGAGTTTCGACCAATCGTCCGTATCGTCAGCGTCGGACCGCCTTCACTCCCGTAGTATAATTCTCGAACGCGGGAACGGCCTGGTTGTCACGGCGTGCGATCGACTCCCGCCCCGCCACTGACGCGAGACCGACCGCTCGTCTCGTCGGCGTCGCGTGGGTCCGTCAGCGCGGCGTGAGGCCGACGCCGTCGGCCAGCAGTTCGTGTGAGCGCAGCGCGTCGTCGTGGTCGGGGGCGATGTGCTGGATCATCACCTCGTCGACGCCGACGCGCTCCGTGAGCTGCTCGAAGAGTCCGGCGAGCGTCTCCGGGCTGCCGGAGATCGCACGGGGCCACTCGTCGGCGTCGAGGGTTTCGGGAGTCGGATCGGGCACGCCACCCAGTTCGTCGATGGCCGCGTCGATGGACGGTCGCGTGCCGATTTCGCCTCGCTGCATGCGTTTGTACGTCGCCTCGGCCACGGCGCGGAGCCGCGCAGCGTCGGCGTCCGTCTCGGCACAGATCGCGTTCACCGCGACGATTCCCTCCGGTTCGTCGACGCCGCCGGCCAGCCGCGACGGCTGGAACTGCTCGCGGTACGTCTCGAACGAGCGGGTGGCGAGCTGCGGGCGGATGAACGCCGCAAAGCAGTACGGGAGGCCGAGTTCGCCAGCGATCGCCGCGCTCGACGGACTCGATCCCAGCACCCACGGCTCGGGCGTCGCCTGATCCGAGCGTGGGAGCGTGAGGTCGCTGTACGGATGCTCCGCGGGATAGTCGTCGTACAGGTGCGTGACGACGGCCTCGATCTTCTCTTCGTGGTCCGCGTCGGGGTTCTGGACCCGCCGTTCCGTCCCGAGGGCGCGATCCGCGGCCGGCGAGCCGTTCGCCCGCCCGAGACCCACATCCATACGCCCCGGGGCAAGCGCGTCGAGCGCGCCGAACTGTTCAGCGACCTTGAACGGGCTGTAGTGGTTGAGCAACACGGCTCCAGACCCCAGCCGGATCGAGTCGGTCTTCCCCGCGAGGTGGCCGAGCAGGACCTCGGGCGTGGTTCCGGCGATGGTGTCCGCCATGCCGTGATGTTCGGCCACCCAGAACCGGGAGTAGCCGAGCCGTTCGGCTTGGCGTGCCGTTTCGACTGTGTTGGCGTACGCGTCACGTGCGGTACCGTCGTCGGGAACTGGAGAGAGGTCGACGACAGAGAGATCCATACCCGGGTTCAGAGGGAGCGAAAGATAACCGTTGGGCTAGCGGAATCCACGTGTGCCGCTCGCAGTTGCCACTTCCAGTGCGGTCGCTGTCACGCGATCAATGCGGTCGCTGTCGACGATCAGAGCGGTCACTGCCACGCGGTCAGTGCGGACGCTGCCAGCGATCGTTCGGCCAGAAGCGCGTCGGTCGTGGCGCCGCCCTGGGCCGGCTCGTCCAACTCAGTTCAGCGACGACGTCACTCCGAGGCTCACGCCCATCAGTACCGAACCCACCGTGATCACGGTTCCAGTCACGCCGAGAAGGACCTGCGTTACCTCCGGAGCGAGCGCCGCGAGCTCGACGAACATCCGCACGTCCAGGGCCACGACGATGATCGCCCCGACGAGATCGAACGCGAGGTCGAACGCGGTGTCCCGCCACCCATAGTGAACGAGCATCGGTTCGATGTCGTAGCGCTCGCCCACGGCTCGTGCGACCAGTTCGACGAGTTCCCAGAAGACGCCGATGACGAACGTGTAGATGATCGTCGCCCCGGCGATCGCGGCTGGGGAGAGCGCCCGCGTCGTCCCGGTGCTGACGGCGACGATGAGTCCAGCGTACACCAGTGCTGCGACGATCGTGGCAGAGACGGTGTGGGTGAGGTGATCCCACCACCAGCACGAGTCGTAGGGGCCTAACATCCCCACCGAATGCAGGAGCCCGGCGGCAGTGACCCACACTGGGAGTTCTGGCGTGAGGAACGGCCCCCGCAACGGCGACAGTGAGCCGGTCGCAAGCGAGAGCGAGAGCAGGGCGAGGACCAGAGAGACCAGCGCGTTCACGGACGCAGAGACGTCTCGGCGGTGCAGCGCGACGAGCAACGTGCACGCCAGCGCGCCGAGAAGCGCTGTGAGGACCGCTGTCAGTATCCAGGCCATCGGTGGTAACGGTTGTTGTCAGGGAGTCGAAACCGCATCGGCATGACTCTTGGGCTTGCTCCGCGGCAGTGCATCGCGGCGGGAACGGAGCGGCAACGGAATCCGGCTACCGCTCGATGTTGGTGCCTGCCAGAGTCATCGCGAGTGGGATTGCAGGTACCGGTCCGGCACTCGTTCGTGCAGACGGCGTGGAAGAACCGGGAGGAGAGTGCCGAAGAGGACCTCGGCGAGGTCGGGCAGGAACCGTCGAACAGCGGTGTACAGCACGCCCACGGCCACGCTCGCGACGACGGCGTCGCGGAACACGCCGTCAACTCTGAGTAACAGCGGGCCGGCCAGCGCCATCGACAGGACGAGATCGCCCGGAGAGCCATCGTAGCCGACCCAGCGGCGGGGGGCGATCCACTGGCTGCGGTAGTGATCGTACACCGCGCGGTCCGACGTCCCTTCCCAGGGGCGCAGTTCCAGCCCGCCACCGAAGACGTCAGCGAGGCTGTGCGTGGCTGCACCAAGAAGGAACACGGCACTCCCGACCGTAGCGGGAGACGGGACCAGCAGTGCAGGCACCAGGGCACCGAGAGCGAGCACGGAGTAGTACACTGGGAAATGGAGGGTTTGGCGGTGCCCAGCGTACATATCGAGATCCGGGAGGATTCCGCCGAACAACCCCGCCACGAGGGCAATACCAGCGAACTCCGGCACGACGGCACCCACGACGAGCCCGAGTGCCATTCCGCCCAGCGCATGGGTTGGCAGCATCATCGTGTCGCATCGTAAGACACAGAATTAATTGAACCTGTCGGTCACTACTGATGTGGTCGTACGGGTGTATTCGTGCTGCTCGACTCCCGATTCAGCAGTGGTTCGGAGCTGATGAGAAGCATTCGCGACGTTGCCGAGCGAATCCAACAGGAAACCCGCTGTCTGTCGAGTAGTCGTGGCCCTCCACGGTTGCCCACGCAAGCGAGAAACCCCGAAAGGATCCCGGAACTGCGTCTCGTGTCCTCGGGACTCGGGAGTGCTGGCGATCGAGAATGAGAGACTACTCGGCGTCGAGTTCTGTTCCGCATTCGGGGCAGACGAGTGTGAACCCGTCGTCACCCGGCACCGCTCGCATGTTGTCGTTCCCGCAGTCCGGACAGTCCTGTGGCACGCGAACGTCTTCGCTGTCACGCGGGGCACCCATAGCGTAGGCAACCACTGGCTCGTCGGTTTCGTTCGCCCCAGTCTGGTATTCCCCGGGCGCGAACCGGATCGCCTCACCCTCGCCGACGACGACCTCGTCGTCCATCGTCGTGAACGTGGCTTCGCCCTCGACGACGACGAACACCTCTTCTTGGTCCAGATGGGTGTGCATCGCGTTGGAGAACCCCTCGCCGGGTTCCAGCCGGAAGTAGTTGATCGAGAAGTCGGTCGTTCCCAGCGGTTCTGAAAGTCCACGACAGTCGACGTCTCGGCCGAACGCGTTCGGTTCCACGTCGTCGATGGATGCTTTCTCCATATTGCTCCGTTCGGACACGACCGCGATATATTTGTATACTGCCGCCCGCACTGGGGCGTGTTACTACATCTCGTGTCCATTTTGGGAGTATGCCTTCGTGCCCGTGTTTTGAGTCCTCGAGAGGTGTGAAGATGGGGCAAGATCGTCGAATGGGGTGTCGCGTTCGTCGGAGTGAGAAGTGTGCAACTCCGACCAGAGTGGAGTCCCTTCGACGTCGGAGTCAGAATCACCACCGATCGACGGAAGGTGGTCAGGGCAGACGAGCATCGCTTAACCAACACACAGCAGCCAAACGGAGGTGTTGGTTAAGCCGTTAACCGAACGTGTCCCGTCGAACGCCGAAACATCACGGGGAGCTATCGAAGTGAGTGGTTCTAGGGAGGTCTGAGGCGGCTACCGAACGCCAGTAGCAAAACTGGCCTTTTATGCGGGAAAGACCGCTATACAGCCGATTTTGTATCAGTCATCGTCACGATACTAGACGAACACATCGAGACAGAGTAACGACGATGCCGTGTGTTAGGTGGGTGAGAGAAAGAACAGGGACACACACACCTAGTTTCGAGTTATAGCCGCTGCGGAGGTGGGGAGAATCTCTCTGTGCTGTGAGAATGGCTGTTTCGTTCGGAAACCAGCAAACTATAACTCGAAACTAGGTGTGTTGCCACTAGTCTAGCTAGTCTAGTAGTACTAGAAGAAGAGCTAGAAGAACTAGAAAGAAGAAAAGAAAGAGAGAGAAACAGCCTCTAGTAAGGAAAGCACAGCCCACAGCGGGGGGACCCCCTCTCGAAACCCTATAACTCGAAACTAGGTGTGTGTCCCCCCTTTCCTGTGGTGATTCCGCTTGACTCTCGTCAGCCACAACATTTCTTGCCACCTTTCGAGACCCCGATCCGACAGATCCTGTCAGTCTCCCGTCCTGATTCACCAGTGGCTTTCAGCCCATCGTCGACTGTCGCACCTAGGGTCTGGAAACAATCAGCCAGCTCGCGACGATTTCCCTCCTCGACCAGATCCCGATAACCGCGTTGTATATGTGTGATCACACATCCATCTCCCTCCGCACAGGGATGTCACTCCGACTGATTCCGGACCCCTCGGTTCGCAGGGTTTCGATGACTGCTGATCGCCGTCGCTTCCCGACGACGCTACACGCCCTGTCGTGAGTAAAACTCGAAACCGGGTGTGTTTCGATATCCAGTCCTCACTCGTACTGCCAGTGTATAACTCGAAACTGGGTGTGTGCCCTCGAGATCTTCCGAAACGAACCGTCGAAATATAACTCGAAACCAGGTGTGTGACCGTCGGGGCGCCAACACGACTCGTCACCCTATAACTCGAAACTGGGTGTGTTCGTCGCTCTCCCACCGGATACGAACCCAGATATAACTCGAAATCAGGTGTGTCCGTCGCCGCTTCTCCCCCGGCGAGAGTATATTCTGAGTAACACCTCATCTGCGATTAACGAACGATAGAGGCGATATAACTCGAAATCAGGGGGGTGTGTACACCATTTCGAGTTAACCCTAACTGTGTATATTTCCGTCTTTCAAGCGCTCTAGAAATGAACATAACTCGAAACCCGGTCCCAATTCTTTTATGTGATGCACGAACAGGTGTACGTATGGCCCCCCAAGACGGGCTGGACACCGAGCCAGACCCGCTTTTCGATTCCGTCGAGCTCACCGGCGGTGATCCTATCTTCGAGCGGCGGGAACTCGTTACGATCGACCACCTCCCGACCGAGGACCGGATCGTTGGCCGTGACGATCAGATCAAGATGATCGCCAACGAGATCGGCCCGGCCGTCTCCGGTGCTCCCCCCAACTCGGTGATGATCTACGGGAAAACCGGGTCCGGAAAGTCGCTCGTCGCGAAACACGTGATGAAACGGAGTGAACAGGAAGCAGAGCGACGCGAAAACGATCTCGCGGTCGCGTACGCGAACTGCTCACAGGCAAAGGGCAACGCCGATGCCCTGCAGCAACTCGGCCAGCAGATCAACCCCTCCGAGAGCAGCATCTCGTTCCCCGAGCGTGGGATCTCCGAAAACGAGTATTTCAATCGCGTGTGGGACGTCCTCGACGAATTTTACGACGCTGCGATCTTCACGCTCGACGAGATCGACCGCTTGAAAAACGACGACCTCCTGATGATCCTCTCGCGTGCGGGCGAGACCGGCAGCGTCGAAACGCCGATCGGCGTGATCGCCATCTCGAACAAGATCAACTACCGTGACCAGATGAGCGAACGAACGAAGAGTTCGTTCGGTCACAACGAGTACATCTTCGATCCGTACGACGCGACCCAACTGCGGGAAATCCTGGACAATCGGAAGGACGCGTTCAAAGACGGCAAACTGGGGGACGCCGTCATTCCACGCGCAGCGGCGCTCGGTGCGAAAGAACACGGTGACGCCCGGAAAGCGATGCGCCTCCTCCGATACGCCGGTGACTACGCCAAGAACAACGGCGCGGAGATGGTCAAAGAAGACCACCTGCTCGAGGTTCGGGCCTCGGCCGAAGCCGAACGCCTCCGAGATCTCGTCTCCGGGCTCCCGAGCCACACCAGGCACGTTCTCAGTGGCCTGGCTGCCCTGACGAGACAGAACAACGACCAGGAGTGGTTCAGAACCACCCAGATCATCGACGCGTACGAACGAGTGTGTGAGAAAGAGGGGACGGATTCGCTCACGAAAGACCGGATTCGACAGCTGCTCAAAGAACTCGCGTTCCTTGAAGTGACGGAAAACCGCTCGAACCACGGCGGCAAAGGGACCGGCTCGTACAAGGAACACCGGCTGATGTGGGACGCCGAAACCGTCTCTCGGATGCACACCCGGCAGTGAGCGCACACACCCGATTTCGAGTTATAGCGCGACCATCACGTTTCCGGTGCGCGCGACTCCCTGAGTTACCGACCAGTCGATTCAGTCGGCGCTCGTCGATACCTTCTTGGGGGCAGCCGTCACGCAAACTGTTTCCGGGCGACCTCAGTCGAGACGCCGTCGACGGTCACTGTCACGACGACTTCGTCGCCGTCGGACGCGAGATACACCGTCAGATACGAGACGACTCCCGGTGTCGTCGTCGACGTCTCGCTGCCGGAGTTGACTGCGCGAACCGTCACTTCGTCCGCCTCGACCGCTTTCACGAAATTGACCCGAACGGTGCCTTTCTCCTCCTTGTAGGAGAACTCGAAGGCGTTGTCGGGAATCGCATCCGGTTTCGAGCGAGACCCCGGGGGTCGCTCGGGCGCTGTGGTCTCCTCCGGGGTGGCAGTCTGTCTGACGAAGTCGATATCGAGGTCACTGTCGGCGTACGTACTCGTTGCAGACAGTCGATCGCCGTCGGTGGACAGCGAGGCGTCTGCCCCCGCAATCCCGAGTTGCGTCTTCAGGCGGCCCGTGGTCGACTGACTGACGGTGTCACTTCGGAGCGCGAGGTCGGCCGTGATCCGTTTGTCCTCGGGGGAAAACGTCACCGACGAGCACACGTCGTCGCGTTGTGAGACGACCGCTGTTGGTGGGTCGGCGTCACTGCTTCGCCAGTAGTACCCGTCGAGATCCGCTGGCCCGAGCCAGCCGACCACGACATCGCCTGTGCCAGCAGTGTCGACCAACCACTCGACGGTGTTTTGCTGCTCGACGGCTCGATCGTGATCGCCCTGCCCGGTATCGATGACCGTCTCGACGTTCGTCCGTGACTCGGACAGCACCACGGACGATTCGCTGACGGCAACGAACTGTGAGACATCCGGTTTCGGCTCGTAGAGCGTGTACTCGTCACCGTCAGTCACGACCTCGAATCTGATCTCCCCGAGGAAGTCCGTGCCGCCAGCGCGAAGCGACTCGTCGGCCTTGGTCACGTCGATGTCACCGGTGCCGACGACAGTGTCGTTCACTCTGAACAACTCCGTCACTCCCTGCGTCGGCTGTGCGGCATCGATGAGATAGGTGAGGCCGGACGCGGCGAACGAGATGGCCGAGACGCCGATGACCTGTCCACCGGTTTGAAGCGGGAGTTTGAGCAGGGGTTCGTCGATACGATCGAGCGCCGAGAGGTCCGGGGCGATTCCGGGCGGGTTCGAGTCGTCGCTGGACGGGAGAATCAAGGGCAGCAACGGATCGATCTTCGACGTCTTCTGCGAGAACGTCAGGTCGATGTACGCGGTCAGCATCGGGTCGTCCGTCGCCGGGAGCCAGTCGGCATACGTGGCCGTCTCCGTCGTGCCCCAACAGCCTGCGAGAGCGCCAACTGTCGTTGCGGCACCGAGCGCGAGGAATCGACGGCGGGTGTGAGGGGACATGGTGGGGGACGGCGGGCACTCGCACCGAACGTGTGATGCGATTTATTGTATACTGAGTGCCAGGATTTTTAAAATCCACCGGCTTGGATCGTGATCCGACGGGGTACGCGATCGCTGACGGGACACAGTGCTGTCACGGGATCTCCTGGCAGGAAGCGCCGCTCACACCAGAAACCGGTGTCTCAGTCCGATTTCGCAGGGTGGCGCTTGGCGGCCGTCGCTTTCCGACTCCCCGTCGCCCGGAGGGTACACCACACGAGGATGGCGAGGAGTCCACCGAGTGGCAGCGAGACCACCGTCAGTACGACTCGGACGGCAGCGACGACGGCACTGGCGATCGGGACCGGAACGGCTCCCAGTGACAGGACTGCGCTGACCTGTGCAGGCTGCACGGGGAACGTAATCAGAACGGTCCCGAACAGCAGCAAGGAGTGGCCGCGACTTGGGACACCGACGTACAGCAGACAGAGCAGCGGGAAGTACACGTACACCACGTACAGCGCGTTCGAAGCAGGCGAGACGAGTAACATCGCCGTGAGCGCAACGAGGTACGTCGTCAATCGATCGGTGAAACGCCGCCTGCGAGGAGCGACGAGTATCACCGTGGGTGCGAGCGCGAGCAGTGACAGCGGTGCGTACAGGGACGGATCGAGATTCGGGAGCAACTGGGAGAACGGGCGATACAGCGACATCGCAAAGAAGTTTGGCGAGACCGTCCCGGCAAACTCGGCGAGCCGACTGCGGCCAGCCAGGACGTCGAGGTATCGGCGGTAGGCGTCGAGGCCGAACAGCAACGCACCCAGCACGAGGCCGCTCACGCCCGTCAGGACGGCGGCGACGAGCGCGCGCCAGGCCCGGCGCCAGACGAGCCAGAGGCCGAGGACGACCGGAAAGACCTTGATCAACGCCGCGCCCGCGAGGGCGACGCCAGCGAGCACCTGGCGACCGCGTTCGACGGCCAGGAACGCCCCGGCGAGTGCGACTGCGATCAACACGTCCAGTTGTCCCTGTCCGAAGATAGCCATGATGGGGGCAGTCCCGAGACAGAAGCCGGTGACGAGAACGCGATCGACTGGCGGTAGCCGACCGCTGTGGCGCTCGATCGTCCAGACAGTGAGTCCAGCGAGGAAGAGGGCACACACGACGTTCAGGATCGTCTGCACCGCGAAGGCACGCTGCCAGCTTCCTGCCGCTGTGTGCGGCAGAAACAGCGTAATGGAGACTGGGGGATACACGTACGACACTCCGGGGAGGCCAGGAGACAGTCCGATGAAGGGGTCGCCGTGCAGCGCAGCCTGAGCGGCGGTGTAGTAGGCGCGGAAGTCCCACGCGAAATGCGAGACGTCGGCGATCCCGAGGAAGTACGTCGGCACGAGGAGACCGCCGGCGAGACAGAACACCAACGTTCTGCGCCGTGTGCGGGCGTCCTTCGCCGACCGCTCCCACGTTTGGAGGGAAAGTGAGGGAATGGGCGACATCGAACGACGTGTTCACTGGTCCGGCACTTAAGGGGGTACTGCGAGTTTCGGACCCAGAAACTGCTCACTTGCTGTCATCGTCGGTCCCTTCAGCGCGATCGGGGACGGTGAGACGGACCTCGCTCCCGGCGTCAGCGACGTCCTCGAACGAGAGGTCGCCGCCGAGACGCGTGATGGCCCACGAGACGAACCACAGTCCGACACCCTTCCCGTGTCGGAGTGGCGTTTCTTCACCGTCCAGCAAGACGGCCTGCTCGCGGTCCGGAATGCCGGGACCGTCGTCACGCACGGCGATCTGCCCGCTGTCACCGGCCCGCGAGATCTCGATCGTCACTGTCGGGACGTCCGCGTCGCTGTGTTCCACGGCGTTCTCGACCACCTCGAAGAGCGGCATCCGGAGGACCGCACGGTCAGTCCGAACGAGAGGGTCGGTGGCGGTTGTCACAACCGTGATCTGACAGTCGTAGCGCTCCCTGATAGCAGCGGCCACCGCGTCACACAGGGTTTCGAGATCGACCTGCTGGAGCGTGAGGGTGTCCTGGGTCATGACCCGGTCGGCCCGCTCGACCGTCTCACCGATCTCAGCCAGGTCGGTGGCGGTTCGCTGGATGCGAGAAGCGACGTCAGTCGGATCGTCGAGTGAGCCGTCGGACAGGACTTCAGCGAATCCGCGAACCGCGTCCAAGTTGTTCCGAAGGTTGTGTCGCAGGACCCTGTTGAACACTTCGAGGCGTTGTTTTTGGGTCTGCTCGTCGGTGACGTCCTGCAGGAGATACGACGTTCCGACCGTCTCGTGGTGCTGGTTCGTCAGCAGGGACTCACTCACGTCGAACTGACGCCGTCCATCGGGCGTCGGAACCGTCGTCGTCCCAGTGTCGATGCCATCGAGGGACAGTCCGAGAATCGCCGCTATCGGGCGGCCTGCGTCACGGGTGGGATCGATTCCGAGCGTCGCTTCGGCAGCCTCGTTTGCGTCAACGAGACGGTCCTCGCGATCGACGACGACGACCGATTCGCTCATCGCCTCGAGCACAGACCGTCGTGCGAGTGGTCCCGTTCCGGGAGTGTCACTGAAGAGGCGATACCGGAACACGCCGACGGCGAATCCGCCGGCGATGACGCCGAGGAAGCCCGTGACGACTGGCGGGAGCGTCGTCGGCTCCGCCGGGTCGACGGTGCCCAGGGAGAACAGCAACAGTGAGACGCCGGTCCCGCTGAGCGAGAGGACGCTCGCCTGTGCGTTCGGAAGGTCGTCGTACGTGACCGCGGATTGCACGAGCAGGAACACGCCGAACAGTCCGACGCCGACGAGTCCGGTCTGGAGGAGCGAGGACCCAACGCGAAGCAACTGCGCGACGAGGCCGTCGAGCGCACCTGCAAATTCCGTCGTCGCTCCGGTGACGATCACGTACCCGGTGCCGAGGCCAAGCCACCGACGGGTCACAGCTGGCCCGAGACCGGTGTACTCGAAGACGAACCCGGCCCACAGCGGAACGAGTACCAGCCAGCCGATGACGAGCGCAGCCACGACTGTTTGCCGAGACAGGATCGCCGCACGACTGGCGGCGAGCAGACAGGTGAGCAGCGCGAACACGAGCCAGAGCAGCCCGGCACTGAGTGCACCGGGCCGATCCCGATTCTGGACTGCCACGACAGACAGCCCCACGAACACCACAGTCACAACCAGTTCGACGCCGAGGAGGGCCGTCGTCATGCCTGTTCCTCCGGCGGTTGCGGGCCGCCCGAGCGACGGGTAGCCGTGGGGAGGCGCACGATGACTGACGGGTCCCCAGCGTCGGTGGGCTGTCGAACGCTCCACTCGGTCTGTTCAGTTGCGAGACGGGCGATCCGGAGTGACACGTCGGCAACTGTCCCGTCGGGCCCAGGAGCAAACGGGGAGAGCGTCACTGTCACCGCGTCGTTCCGATCCTCGACTCGCAGGGTGGCCGGCTCGTCCGGTGTCCCCGCGGCTGTGGTCAGTGTGTGAAGTGTGGCCGTCAGGAGATCCGTGTCACCTCCCACCACCGGCGATACCTGCGCTGGCGTCGTCACGACGTCGACAGCCGTTGCCTCCCGCAGCTCGGACAGGACCGCTTCCAGATCGGCCGACGTACTCGTGTTCGGGTGCGCGGCCAGCGCCTGCTCGATCTCGCGCACGCGAGCGACCAACGTCGCCACGTCCGTCGCCGTTTCGTGGATGTCCTGCCCACTGTGTTCCGGACTCTCTTCGCCATTGGCGACCGCGTCTGCACGGTGTGCAACATCGGTCATCTCCGCCTGGAGCGCCCCGACGAGCAACTGCGTGAGGACACCGAGTCTGCGTTCCCGTTGCCGCGCTTCGGTGACGTCCCGACAGACGAGCAAGGCGCCGAGTTCCCGACCGTGGTCGTCGGTGACCGTCTCTGCGCTGATGGCGGCAATCCGGCCCGAATCGAGGCGGACGTCGGTCGGTTCGGTCGCCGCGACGGCTGGCTGTGGGACGGCCGGCGCGACGGTTTCGAGTGGCGCACCCACTGCGTCGGCGTGACTGACGGCCAGGAGGCGTTCGGCTTCGAGATTGAGGTCGCGAATCCGGCCGTCTCGACCGACCATGACGACGCCGTCAGCCATCTCGTTGCTGACGCGGTCTCGACCGATAACCGACGCGACTGGGAGCCTCTCGAAGAGGCGGTACCGGCGGACGGCGGCTGTGAAAAGCAGGCTTGACACTGTCACAGCAACGGGCGTCGTCATCGGGGCCTGGAGCGTGGTGGCTGCGAACGGGAGGGTCAGGACGGCGCCGACTGCAGCAGTCAGGACTGCAGTCTGTCCGGCAGGAAACGCCTTGTGCCGGAGGGTCGTCGCGAGGACGAAGAAGACGCCGATTAACGCGAGCGACTCGGCGAGCACGATCGTACTCCCGAGGAGCGCGTTGAACGTCCCAGTCGGAGTGGCGACCACGGATCCGAGAACCGTGAGTGCGACGGTCGGGGCGACGAGGCAGACGAGAAGGACGCCGACTGCGGACAGAGCGATCGGGGACGTCCGTCTGTCTCGCCCCGTGTACTGGAGTGCGAACAGGAACCAGAACCCGCTGACGACTGCCTGGAGGTCGAACGCGAGAAGCAACCACGGGCCACCGACCAAAGCCGTGGGCTGCCACTGGATTCCCAGTAGCTCGCGGATCGGTGCGAGGTCCACGACGCCGACGTGGACGACGGCCCCGACGAGGAGCGTGACCGCCACTCCGATCAAGGGCCGCGTCGTCGGGTCGTCCCGGTAGCGAACCATCGTCGCCAGGAAGACGCCACTGGTCGCGAGTGCCACCAGACTGGCTGCGAGCGCGGCTGGTGAGGTCGCGACGATCATGGCTCCGTGTTTCCGGCCGGTTTCTCTGACATGACTGGCAGGGCCCACGTCGGTGCTGAGGGATTCAGGTGCGTGACAGTTTACGCTTCGCTCTCAAAAGGATGGGTGACCTCGGAGGCCGGCGGGTCGATGGGCGACGACTCGCGTCAGTCGTCGACACTGACCATCGCCTCGATCTGTCCGTCTTCGAACGACACCGAGAGCGACTCGGCGACGGCCTCGTATTGCTCGCGATGGTGGCCGTCCTCGCAGAGGGCCATCTCGGTTCGCACGAGCCCGGCATCACGGAGATCGTTGAGCCGCCGGTAGGCGGTCGCCCGCGATACGTTGGCGACTTCAGCGACTGCACGACCTCCTCGTGGCTGTTCGGCGACGGCTTCGAAGACACGCCGGGTGTACTCGTCGCCGAAGAGATCGAGGAGTTCGGCCCCAGCGGGACCGTCGTTCTGCATCGGTTCGTTCGAACGCGTCGCCTCGGGTGCCTCGAGGTGGGCGGACATAGTCGTTCGAAAGCCCCCTTCCGTCCTGGATGCCGATGCTAGCTATCCCGATCGCTTCGGTCACGGGACTCTAGGAGTGCAGACGTGGTCTCGCCGAGAAGCCACCAGTTATAGGGATTCAGCTACGAATCAAACGTGAGTCACCTGGACAGATGTCAGACACCGATGCGTCAGCGGACCTGCGTGCGCTCGTCGTCGACGACGAGCGGGAAGTGGCGGACGCGTACGCGCTCCGAATCCGGGGCTTCTGTGACGTGGAGACGGCCTACAGCGGTACTGACGCCCTCTCGATAATCGACGACGCTGACATCGACGTCGTTCTGTTAGACCGCCATATGCCGGGGATGTCGGGCGACGACGTGCTGGCTGAACTCGACGATCGGGGGTATTATGGCCGCGTTATCATGGTTACAGCAGTGGACCCCGGCTTCGACGTGCTGGAGATGCCCTTCGACGACTACCTCTGTAAGCCGGTCGACCGCGAAGACGTGCGTGCCGCTATCGACCACCAGCGTCAGGTCCTCGCCTACGAGACGCTCGGAGCGTACTTCAGCACCGAATCCAAACGCGCCGTGTTAGAAGCCGAAATGGGTCCGGACGCGGTGCAGGACCACGATGGCTACAGCGAGCTCGCCGACCACGCCGCGCGGCTCGAACGACGCGCCCGGCGGCTGCTCGCTGACGACGCTCTCATCGATCAGTTCGACCAGATCGGCCGCGAAGAACTCTAACCGCTCACGAGCGATTCAGTCGCCGCTACTGGTCCTGGAAGTACGCGTCGAGGAGCTTTCGCTGACTGGCGCGGAGATGGTGCAGCAGCGTCGAGCCGGTGATGTCGAGGGAGGTTGCGACTTCTTCTGCGGTGCTGCCCCGCGGGGACTCGAAGTAGTCCGCGAGGTACGCGGTCCGAAGCACGACGCGCTGGCGCTCCGTCAGTCGCTCGTCCAACTCGTCACGGAATTCGCGAGCGGTCGTCACCGACCGCTCCCGTTCACGTTTGGCGACGACGTCAGCGTCGTAGGTGCGGCTGACTGCGTCGCTCATTCGATGCACGTCCGACTCCGGTGGGAGATCCACGACGATCTGGCCAGTCCCGTCGTCGAACCGCGCCCGCCGTACCGTGCCGCCGAGCGACGAGACTGCGAGCAGCGGTGTCGACCCCTGGATCTCGAGTTCGACGGTGGGATCGGACTGCGAGTCGCCGATGGCTCGGACGTCACCGATGCACTCCATGTCGCTGGCGACAGCGGCGATCTCGTCGAACGCTGCGCCCTCGATCACGGTATAGCAGAGGAGCGTCTCGTCCCCGCGCGGGACCATCCCGTCGAGCGTGTACTCGGTGTCGAGTGCGCCACTGAGCGAGGCCATGACCGAGTCGGCTCCGACGCTGAAGGTGACTTCCGTCACGCTGTCGGAGAGCAGCAGGTTGCGGTTTCGGGCAGCGGTGACCGCGAACCCGGCGACTTCGCCGAGCGTCTCGAAACTCCTGCGCTCCCGGTCGGAGAACGCGTCCGTGCCGTCCGCGTAGACGCCGACGACGCCGTAGACGTTCGCGCCGTACACGAGTGGAATCGCCAGCGCCGATTGGACGCCATCAGCAAAGCCCGCCATGCGAACGCGCTCGGGCACCGCCGCGTCGTCCGCGAGCGGATCGGCAGCCTGGAGCTGTCCGCTCTCGACGGCCCGCTCTTCCGGCGTCGGTGCTGGCCCCGTGAGCGCGTCGCGGACAGCAGCAAAGGTCTCACCGGTATCGCCCGCCGCAGCGCGGATGGTGAGGTCGTCACTCCCGATCTCGCGTTCGCCGACCCAGGCGAACTCGTAGAGTGCCGTGTCACCGAGTTCGCGACAGATGGTCTCCGCAATTTCCTCCCGCGTGGAGGCGTCGACGAGCGCCGCCAGCACCTTCGAGAGCACTTCGTCGATGAGCGTGATCCGTTTCCGCTCTGTCCGGAGCCGTTCGACCGATTGTTCGTACCGCTGTCGCCGCGTCACGTCCTGGAGGTAGACGACGACGTCGGTGTCGGTCGGGACAACCGAGACGGCGAGCCACAGTTCCAGATCGGGGTAGTACTCCTCGAACTCCACCGCACACACGTCCTCCCCCTCGAACGCACCGAGGAGCGTATCCTCGACAGACCGCGGAAACACCTCGGCTATCGGGACGCCAGACGGGTCGGCTGTGACGTCGATCAGCCCGCGAGCAACGTCGTTGATGGCGGTGACAGTCCCCTCGGGCGAGACTTCGAGAACGCCGACGGGTGCGCGCTGGAGCCGATCGTCCATACCTGCTAGCAGCCGTACCCTTCGATATCGGTTTGTCGGTTCTGTTACTGGGTTGTCCACTTTTTTCCTCTCAAAATCTGATCTCGAAGCGCGCACCCCCGTCGTGAGCGGCCGTGAGCGTTACGTCCCAGTCGTGTGCCGCCACGATCCGCTCGACGATCGCGAGCCCGAGCCCAGTTCCCCCGTCTGCCGTGGAATATCCGGGGTCGAAGACGACGTCGTGGTCGTCGGGCGGGACGCCTTTTCCATCATCGGCGACGTAGAAGCCGTTCTCCAGCGCACCGACCGTGACCGTGATCGGCGAGTCAGCGGCGGTGGCCTCACTGTCGTGTTCCGACGATGATAGGGTTGCTGCGGAGCCGTGTTCGACGCTGTTCCGAAAGACGTTCTCGAACAGTCTTCGGACGCGATCCGGGTCGGCAGTGGTCGTCGGAAGCGGCTCCTGGACGTCGAGCGTCGCGTGGGTGGTCTCGACGGACTGCCACGCGTCCTCGGCGGCGTCCCGGATCGAGACGTCTTCAGCGGGCTCGACGACGCTGTCACCGCGCGCGAGCACGAGTACGTCACGGATGCGCTGACTCATCCGGTCGTGTGCACTGGCAACCGCGTCGAAGTGCTCGGTCTCACCTGTCTCCCGTGCAGCCCGGAGGTGGGCCTTCGCGACGTCGAGCGGATTCCGGAGATCGTGGCTGAGGACGCTCGCGATGTCTCCGACGCCTGCAGTCTCCGCCACAGCCGGATACTCGTCTAGGGCGGTGAACACGAGGTAGCCAGTCCCGTCTCCGGTCGCAACGATGCGTGCGACGTACGCCCCGTGCTCGCCGACCCCGTCGAGATAGATACCGACGTCGTCGCCGCGAACGAGCTGCGTTGCTGGCTCCTCGTCGCCGGTCGATTCGACGACGCCGAACTGCTCGAAGACGCTCGCGACGGGTTCCTCGGTCGAGTTGTCGTCGAACGCAGTCTCGAACGCGTCGTTCGTCGCCGTGATGTAGGCAGTCCCGTCCTCGCTGGCGTACGCGAGCACCGGATCGGGGTGCATGTCGAGTGGGATCGCGGCGTTACTCTGGTTTGTCATCGATCGTATTCCTCGGGAGGGCAGTCGGCCGACCTGTGAGCGAGACACCACCGTCGGCGGAGGCGGACCGGGTATCTGCAGCGATGCTTTCTAGCTATGCAGCGGTGACCGCGTTCGGCCACCTGCGGTGGATCGGTTGGTTGGTAACCATTCCCGTGAGTGCCCTCGCATATGAGAGCGTTGTCACTCGGTTCGGTTTAGTGTTACCCAGAGTTACTGTGTGAGAAACACCGACTCACCATTGACGTCTTGTCTCGGTCATCCGTCACAGTCAGCCGATCACACTCGGCTTTCAACGCATGGACTTGCTCAAAAAGGTCATGGATGCGGGAGTCGAGCCCCGCCATCACGGGACGCCACGCCTTAGGGGGGAAGGGAGCATGGGGATACGTCCCGCGACGAGAGAATATCAGTTGCCAGTGAAAGAAAGCGTACCGAGCATTCTCATCGTGTGAAAATGTAGTGTTGGATGAATTATATTATGGGGCAATGGCTGGGGGATACCAATCGGACGAGCGTCCAGTCTATCCCATCGGATTGTGGCGGCGCGAGCCAGGACACGTCCACGACTCTGTAAGCATGTGATCACACCGCCAAGCGACGCCGTCCACCGTACGAGAGGGCCGATTCCGTCCGCGACGCATGGATCGGGCAATCTCACCGTTAACTGATGACGACCGAGACGCAAACAGTAAGAATTTCGTCGGATGACTGTTCAAAATCACTAGATGGATCTCGACGGTGGCTACTCCACGTACACTTCTCGCCTGTTATTGGCCGCTGTGGGGTGTGTCGCGCTCTTTCTGATCCAGCTGCAGAACTATCTCCTCTTTCACAGTCTCGTGGAACTGTTCAGCATTCTCATCGCGTTCGCGGTGTTTATCGTCGCCTGGAACGCTCGGGCGGAACTCGAGAGCACGTTCCTGTCGGTGCTCGGCGTCGCGTATCTGTTCATCGGTGGGATCGACTTGTTACACACGCTCGCCTACAAGGGGATGGGCGTGTTTCCTGGATACGGAGCCGACCTCCCGACGCAACTCTGGATTCTCGGCCGCTATCTCGAAGCCTTCACGCTCGTCGGGGCGGGCGTGGCCGGGCTGGTTTCGAGTGACGACGACTCCTCCCTCGGACAGTTGTGTAACCGGCTCGTGCCGGGCGTCGGGGTCGGATACACTGTCGTCACCGCGCTCGGTCTCTCCTCGATATTCGTGTTCGACGTCTTTCCACGAGCGTACGTCGAGGGTAGCGGTCTGACGCAGTTCAAGATCGGCAGCGAGTATCTCATCGTCGCACTGCTCGTCGTCGCGCTAGTGCTCCTGTACAAGCAGCGAGAGAGCTTCGAGCCGTACGTCTATCGGCTGCTCGTCGTTTCGATACTCTTGAGTACGGGGTCGGAACTCGCTTTCACGTTCTACGTCGACGTGTACGGGCTCTCGAACGTGGTCGGTCATCTCTTCAAGTTCGGCTCGTTTTCGTTGATCTACTTCGCGGTCGTGCAAACCGGGATCACGGAGCCACAGAAGACGCTCTACCGGACGCTGGCGGCGCGGGAAGCCGAGGCGCGAAAGTTCAAGGAAGCGGTCGAACACTCGGGGCACTCGGTCGTCATCACCGATCGGGACGGCGTGATCCAGTACGCCAATCCGGCGTTCGAGGAGGTCACGGGGTACTCGCTCGAGGAAGTGCGCGGCAACCGGCCGAGCATACTCAAATCCGGCGAGCACGACGAAGCGTTCTACGAGGATCTGTGGGCGACGATCACTGCCGGAACGGTCTGGGAGAGCGAAATCGTCAACGAGCGGAAAGACGGCGAGCAGTTCGTCGTCAACCAGACCATCGCGCCCATTACCGACGAGGAGGGGACGATCCAGAACTACGTCGCCGTCCACATGGATATCTCCGAGCGCAAGAAACAGGAGCAGGAACTCCTGGACCGCTACGAGTCGCTGTTCAACAGCATCCGGGACGGCATCCTGATGACCGATACCGACCGTCGGATCACCGACGTCAATCCGGCGTTCACGGACCTCTTTGGCTACGACCTCGCAGAGATCGAAGGGCAGTCGACTAGAGACCTCTACGAGGACGACGTGGCGTTCGAGCGGATGGGGACGGCGATCGAGAAGCACGAAGGTGACCAGCGATTCACCCGGACGACAACCTGCCAGAAGAAATCCGGTCAGTGCTTCCCCGTCGAAGTTACCATCTTCTACCTTCGCGACGCTGACGGGGACGTCGTCGGCTACATCGGGCTCATCAGGGACATCACTGACCGTGAAAACCGGATCCAGCAGTTGCAAGTCATCGATCGGGTTCTCCGGCACAACCTCCGCAATGCGATGAACGTCATCGAGGGGTACGCAACGGTCATCCGAGAGTCGGAGTCTGGGGACACCGCCGCGAACGCACGACAGATCGTCGCAACGAGCGACGATCTCCTCAAGACCGTGAGCAAGGAGCGAGCCATCATGAACTTCCTCACCGAATCACAGTCCGTGGAGACGATCGATCTGGCCGAGATCGTGAGAACGATCGTCTCGACTGCCCGCGAACGGCACCCGGACGCCGATATTTCGCTGTCGGTTTCTGCGCAGTGTTCGGTCCGCGTGGTCGCCCCGATCTCTCGAGCTATTGGGGAAATTCTCGAAAATGCCGTGCTCCACTCGGATCAGTCGACCCCAACGGTGTCGGTTGCTGTGGAACGCGCGGACGGCATGGTCGAAATCAGCATCACTGACGACGGTCCGGGAATCCCGGAGATGGAACGCCAGGTGTTGACGAAACAGTCGGACATCGATCCGTTGTATCACGGCAGCGGTCTCGGTCTCTGGTTGGTGACGCTCATCGTCCAGCAGTCCGACGGCACGGTGGCGTTCGAAGACAACGACCCTCGCGGCAGCGTCGTCACCATTCGACTGCCGACTGCCTGATGCTCTCTGGAGAAATATGGAACCCATCGCTCTGGGAGGCTGCCAGCTGTTCTGAAAGTCTCGCGGACGCAGGTGCTCGAAACGTGTTTCGGAACCCATTCCAGCAGGCTCACAGAGTCTAAAGAAAACACCACGACCACAGAAGCTGCGACAGACGGTCCGAGATAGCGGTTCACTGCTGCAGACGCCACCGTGACTATCGTGATCTCCCTACGCACGGACCACTCTCTGACCCCACTCTCGCGGCGCAGACTCTTCAGCCGGGAGTGGACTGCGGACCACGTCGTTGAAGCGCCCAGCCCCGCAATCCTCGCGGCAATGAGACACGGCACTGACGACACGGACTGGCCACTGTCCGAGCGGGAGGCAGGTAGGCACGAGCACACCCACCTCGCCGAGCGCATTGCAACGACGCCACACGACGACCTCTCGCTAACCGACGTCGAGGCGTTCGGGCAACTGCTCGAGACGGTCGACGAGGCTCTGGGCGACGGTGACGCGACGACAGCGGCGGCCCACCTCGCTGCGTTCTGGGAAGCGTACCTTCGGGCGGGACTCCAGGCGGAACGCGACGACGTCCCGTCCGAGCCGCGTGCACTCGTCGAGGCAGGGAACGAAGCTGGGCTAGTTGGCATGGATCTGTACCAGGGCCTGCTGCGGTTTTTCGACGTGGTGGCCGACGCCACCGCCAGCGACGCGGACACCCCGTCCACGCTCGAGAACTGGACGCGACGCATCCTCGATCTCACGGGCCAGTTGTCCGACCACGTCGACGACCATCACTCGTGATCCGTCACCTGTCGGCTGATGCGTTCGGTGGACGGTCCCCCTGTCAGGGCCCCCGGACGACTCCCAATCGACCAGGGCGGAGGGAGAATACAGGACCTGTGCAACACCGTAACAGCTCCAACCGGCAGGGAGGGGAACCCTGGTGACGGTCTTGTCGAGCCCGGAAGTAATCTCATCAATCCAATAGCTAACATCCTCACTGAGTTACTCCTCGAATGCCTGGCTGCGAGTCTGCAAGGATGAAAGAAAATTATAACTAAACGTAGTAGCTAGGGACTGAAAATGCCGTCTGTCAAACAAGATCTTGCATTATTACAAGATGAACACAAGGGATTTCTTACAGAACTCCTGAATGCTGTGCAGGATATCTTCTACGTGTACGACTTGGACGGCAACTTGCTATTCTATAACGATCGGGTGGAGGAAGTAACTGGATACAGCCCCTCTGAGCTCCAGTCGATGCAGCCCTGGGACTTCGTCGTCGAAGCGGATCGTGACCGGGTCATCGACGAAATCGCTCACGTCGTTGAGAACGAACAGGAAGTGCAACTCGACACCCGGTATTTAACAGCAGCTGGCAAATCAGTCCCGTACGAGTTCACAGGCTCGCCATTGTATGACTCGGAGGGCAATGTGGTCGGCTTCGCAGGCGTTGGGCGAGATATCAGCGATCGGAAGGAGCGCGAACAGGAACTCGAACGCAACCGTGAGTTCCTCAAACAGACCCAAACAGTCGCCGAGATCGGTAGCTGGGAGATCGATCTCCGAACCGAGACGTTGCGCTGGACCGACCAGGTCTACAACATTCACGGGGTCGATCCCGATACTGACGTCAGTATCGAAGACGCAATCGAGTTCTACCACCCGCAAGACCAGGATACGATCCGAACTGCGCACGAGCGCCTGACGACCGAGGGTGAGCCATACGATTTGGAGTTGCGAATAACGCGGACTGACGGGGAAACGCGCTGGGTACGAGCGCTTGGAGAGCCCTGGTACAAGGACGGCGACTTACTCGGCGCTCGTGGCACGTTCCAGGACATTACCGACCGCAAGCAACGAGAACTCTCCGTCAAAGAACAGCGGAACAACCTCGAAGTGCTCGATCAGATGGTCCGACACGACATCCGCAACGATCTCCAGGTCATCACTGGGTACACTGAAGCCCTCAAAGCGCACGTCGACGAGACCCAACAGGAGTACATCGGGCGGATCCTCTCGAGTGTGGACACAGCAGTCGAACTGACCAAGGCTGCGCGTGATCTCGCGGAGGTAATGCTCCAGACGGGGGAGAAACAGGAGTCGCTTCGCCTCAAACCCGTCCTGGAGGCGCAACTCGACGAGATCCGGACAGCGAACGACGACGTGGCGCTCACGGTCGAGGGGCAGATTCCAGATACCCATATTTTGGCCGACAGTATGCTCTCGTCGGTGTTCCGGAACCTCCTGAAAAACGCCGTTCAGCACAACGACAAGGAGGTCCCAGAGATCGTCGTGTCGGCGACAGAGCAATCCGGGACAGTCGTCGTCCACATCGCGGATAACGGACCGGGTGTCCCCGAGTCCCGGAAAGACGACATCTTCGGGAAAGGAGAGATGGGACTCGAAAGCGAGGGGACTGGCATCGGCTTGTATCTCGTCAAGACGCTCGTCGAGAACTATGGGGGAGAGGTCTGGGTGGAGGACAACGAGCCGACCGGGGCAGTGTTTACTGTCGAGCTGCTGTCTCCCACTGAGAGATAACGACTTTCTCGAACGTACTACGTACCCCATCGCCAATCCGCCACCGGAGGACGCAGAGCTCCATCTCAGCACTCGACGCTCGCTAGCGTACTATCTCGCCTTGTCCCGTCTTCTGTTCCTGTGTACGCGGGTGGAGCTGGCAACTGCAGCCGGCCCGCCGAAGAGTGAGTGTCACTGTGCAGGACGGGTCATTGCCTCGTCCCGTGGACGGTCAGGAGGGGATCAGTCGTAGTAACTCAGCCGCTCGGTCACCTCGGCAAAGGCGACGTTCTCGCGGACGTCGCTAATCTCGACTGCGACGCGCTCCCCCTGGTCAGTATCGGGTACGATGACGACGTACCCACGCTCGACTCGGGTAATCCCGTCGCCTTGCTCCCCCAGATCCTCGATTTCGACCCGGCGGATCTCACCTTCTTCGACCGGTGGCCGTTGTGACGCGCGGTCTCGGGATGGCTGTGTCTCCGTCTTCGTCTCTGTCTCCGTCTCCGTCGCCGTCTCTTCGTCGTTCGATGGCGACGGCAACACTGCAATCCTGTATGTCTCGTGCTGTGCAATCTCGCCGAGCTGAACTTCTCTGTCTGGTACCTCGATAACGTACGAGCCGTCTCGTTGTTCGACCTGGGCAGTAAACAGACTGCGAAGCGTGTCCGGTATCTCCATCTGATGTCTCTCTTGGACGTTACGTGCCGTAGCGCACTTGACTCTACTGTCCGAGACGGCCGATCGGCTCACTCTCCTCGCTCGGTCTGCATTCTCCCACAGCGGATCTCTGTCGTGGCTCGAACGCTGGTGGATAGCGACAGCGCCCCCGTTTGGGTGGTCGTCCCTGCTGCGGTCGTCCTCGTTGCGACCCCGTTGTCTCTCGACGGGTTGTTGACGTACCCGGGAGCCGGTGACACGAGCACGAGTGAGACACAAGTGGCTGTTTGAGCATTGGCTACACCTTTCCGAGTGGGCCTGTTCGGATTTGATATGAACCGGCGGACGTATCTCACGGCAGTCTCTACTGCTGGCGTCACGGTCACAGCAGGCTGTCGCACGCCTGCTGGGCAGCAGACCCTTTCAGAGCCGACTGTGAGCACTGACTCCCCTGGACGGAAGACGCTCACATTTCTGGCGAACGAGGAGGAAGTGGGCCATGTCGGTGTCGATGGGAGCGTTGACGCCGACCACATCCGGCTCTCGACGGAAATCTGGCGTGACCTCCTCCACGACCTGAAGGCCGTGGCATCCGGCCACCGGATGACTACCGTGTTAGACTACGGCATTCCGGTTCCAACCCGCACTCAGAGGGAACCGGCAGCATACCGGCGAAACTCTCGTTTTCTCCCTCGCTATAGGGCTGTGGCCCGGTCACGCAGGCCCCATCGGATCGATGTCATTGCCGTGTGACGAACAGACCGCGTTCGTCACCGCCCCTTGTCTGTTGGGGGCCGGCGTCTCACCGATTCCGTAGCAGTTTCAGGTACGTCGGGCCACAACAAAAATATTCGGTTGGTCATCCAGTCCGGCCACAGTTCGGTGGTTTTCTCCCACGGAGTGTCCGCTCAACCCCCGCCTGTTCGCTCCTCGGTTCCGACAGGTGTCGGAACACTCGTCACTCACGAGAAGGCGGGGGTATGCGCTCGTATCTCTATCAGGACGGAACGGTTGTGACGTCGATCAAATTGCGACTCTGGATGCCAGCAATCGCAACTGACTCGCCTGCGGAGGTCGCTGTCGTCTCTCCAGTTCAGGGAGACAGCTCACCGCCGCCATCGGTCTCCCTCTATACACCCGCTCGGGAACTTGGGACGGTCGTCGAGATCACCGACCTAGACGACCTCGCGGACGAGACGATCAGCACCCTCGATCTCATCGTCATCCCGGGAACAGACACGGCGACAGACCTCACGATCCACGCAACTATCGACCTGTCGGGTGGAACTGCCTTCAGCAGTGATTACACGCTCGCCGGTGAACTCCAGCTTTCCTATCCAGCACTCGCGGCCCAGTAAGTGGCCCTGCCGCCTGCTGATGGCGACCTCGCCACTCCCACTCTGTTCACAGACACGCTGAACTGCCCGAACGGTCCCCCACCGCGTGGCTGCCCGGATGCCCGCGGCACCTGCTACGATTCCGGCCAGTTCGGTTCTGTGTCGTCGGTCGTCAACTCGCAGAACCGTCTGAGGAACGTCTTGCGGTCGGTACGGCCGGCGTCGGCCGCCACGAGCGTCGCCTCGAGGCCGTCGCGGGGCTGGTGGCAGCACGCACGGTCGCAGGGCTTACAGAGGTATTCGAACGTCTTGTCCTCGCGGTTCCAGCGGTCGCCGTGTTTGTCGTACTCCCGAGCGTCTTCGCGGGCGAGCGTCTCGCCGCAGGCGATGCAGGTCACCTCCTGGTCGGCGTCGCGTCCCCATGGCGTCGAACTGGGCATCGTTACCCGTCTCCCTCCCTTCCGAGCGTGTCGCGGCTCACTGCAACCGCCTCCATTCGACAGTACCCCACTGCCTGCCGGGCGTCGAGAGCACTAGGCGCATGACAATTGAATCGTTGACACGGAGACGAGAAGCGAGTTGGGTCGTATGCGTTCGCCTCTTTTTAAGGCTGCTGTGAGGCGGACGGTGGCGCATCGGCCACCCGGTTTCTACGGAGCAGTGCGGCAGTGAATCGCTCAATACAGACTCATACGAGAGCGGACTGCTTGCTCTGAAACGTAATGTTCACCGGTCTGTGGGATGGCTCATTGATATGGTTGCGCTCCCGCGAGCCTCTCGCCCGGCAGTATTGCTCACGGTTGCAGTGCTGTTGACTGGCTGTTCGGGTCTACCTGTCGTGGGCCAACAGACGGCCACACAACAGCCGACGGTAGCGGAGTTTTCGTACCCAGCAGGGTGGTCACAAGCGGGGATTACGGACTTCTCGGCCGCGCTGGAAACGCACGATGAGACGGTCGCAAATGTTTCCCGGGAGAGTCGGCTGGTCATTACCGACGAGGACGCGAATCGGACGGTAGTCAGAACGCTAGATACCGAGGCTGGGACCGGCTCGCTACGCTTTGTCGACACGCGATTCAATAACGACGTCCATGCATACTACAGTGCTGCGGGTGTCTTCGAGTATGATCGGACGACGGGAGAGCTGCGTCGCAGCCCTGATGAGAACTGGACGGCAGCCGATGTAGCCACGGTGGCAGGGCTGGAACGACCACTCCGGAACCTCGAACTGACCGCGACTGACACTGTCAGCGTCGAAGGGACGACGGCTGTCAGATATACCGTGACTGGTATTCAACACCCTGACTCAGTCCCGTCGAACACTGCAACGGGGCACGTTACTGTTGCCAGAGAGGGATTCATCGCCGCATACAACGTCACGAGAGGCAACGAAGAATTCACGCGCCAGACGCGCTATGACCTCTCTGCGTTGGGTACTGCAACGGTGACACGGCCAACGTGGATGCCCGATGGGTGACCGCCAGTGTTGGTGAGGAGTCATCAGAACCGGTATGAAACCACCGGTGGCTGGCTGCTCTTCTCTCCCTTGAGAGCCGCACAACATGGTATGCAGAAAACATATACTTCCTTGTCTTTGTTCTGGGATTAATGGGAACGGATCGAAATTGGGGCTTCGTGGCGGGCGGACTGTTTTTCCTCCTGATCGCTGTGGCAGGATGGCAACAAGGTGGGGCGACCACGTATGTCCATACACTGCAAAGCGAGGGGGATACCACGTTTAACGAAACCCGCGAGGGGCACATCCGATATACGAGTCTTTCAGCCCACGGACAGCGTGTCGTGGCGAACACGATCGAGCGTGGCGAATACGTTGTCGACACCGAAGACGAGACTGTCTCGCATTTCGACTATCCGACGGACACGAGTGATCTCGGGTCAGGGTGGTACGTCATCCACCGTGGCGAGTCCAACTACACTCTCATGACGCACAAACAGAACGACGGCGTCACTGACTTCCTCTCTATCGTCGTTCTCGCGGCCACAGCATCCGTTGGACTCCTGCTCTGTTACTTGGGGATCGCACCTCTCTAACGGAGTATACATGAGATGAGTCCAGAATCCAGGGGAATGATTCAGGAAGCTGACCGTGACACCAGCACAGGGATGAGAATTGGAATCGCTCTTGGAGCAGGGCTCGTGTCGACTCTCCGTCCGGTTCCAGAAGACGGCGGCGACTGGGTGGACGAGACCCGAGTGCGTCAGTGCCCCGGTCGCCGTGATCTCCCCGAGACGTGGTGCTGTCCGCGTCCGTGGGGGTGTTCGGATCTGGCATCAGTCTCGGGCCTCACGACGGGTAGCTCGAGGGTCTTCTAAGACACACCGAGCTCGAACACCACTCTCTGGCTGTCGTTGTCCAATCTCTGATGGAGACAGCCATCACCCCGACCGAATGAACTTCGCGCTACTAAGAAGAACGATCAGGAGACCGATGCCTGCGAATTTCAATGGTGCATTTGACGTCTTCTCTTTGAGGAACGCGTTTCCAGGCGAAGACCGGGAGACGTACGCAGTCACCGTCTCGTTGATCTCGTAGTCGTCCAGGACGGCCTGGGCCTTCGATTTCGTCTCGTAGTTTGGTGTGACAGAGGCTGGATACACCTTCGTTCCCGTGTACGATTCACCCTCGTACCGATAGGTGAACGTGACTGTCGGTTTGTACTCGACCCCACCGCGGCGCTGTGAGACGGTGTCGACGCCAGTCTCAGTAACCGTTGCGTTGACCGTCACTGCGTTCGAGATGGCGTCGGATTGCTGTACATAGTCGTATCCGCCGTACCCAGCGAGGGCGAGACCGATGCTGATCATCAACAGCACACCACGAGCCGAGTCACTCCCCGTACTCCCGATCGAGAGTCCTGACTCTGGAGACATACGCGAGGAGTTCCGTCGGTCCATTAATAAAAGACCCCAGTGATCTTCAGATCTAGAAGGTTGGCGTCATGGAAGGCAGGATGGGTGGAAGCCGATCCCGACATAATCGGGATCGGCGCTTCCAGTCACGGGGACCATGCGGGAGTGACACTGCACCGTTGGAAGGGATGGTCACATTGGGGAACCATCTCCGATGTCTCCCGTGACATGAGAGATTCCTGCTCAGGACAGAATTATAAGTTACGGTATCTCTTCGATTTGTAATTCAAATGTATTATCCCGCTGTTGTTGGAAAACGTCAAAAACGGACTAGTTTGTGATACTTAAAGAATAGGCGCCCCTAACTGAACAGCAGGTCGGACAGTGCCGTTATCCCGGTTGTACGCCCATTTTCGAGTGCCGTTCGAGACGACGACGTCCGGTCCAGGGACAGCCGATATCGCTCGTAGTCGAATGTGTGCAGTCGTTGGCCGCCGTGTTACCTGCCAGTCCGTTCGCTCCGTCTCGCCACCTCTCGTGACGACGAACGATCGGCGGCTGACGCTCGGCGCACTCACAGCGTACGTGGTTTTAGTCAACCTCTACAACGACATCCACACCGCAACGCTGCTGTTCCTCCACCGGGGTCAAGCTCAGGTTCTACTGAACCTGCCCGACTGGGCGTTCCTCTATCGCCTCTTCCAGCCTAGCGAGGCTTATTAGCGCCTGCTTCAGCTTGGATTCGATATCGAGCGCGCGAACCGGTACCGGGCAGCTGGCACGCCATTCTACGTCGATTGGTGGATGGGGATTTTCGTCCTCAGTATCTACTGTGTGTGTTCACTCGGCATTGGCTATCGAAAATTCAAGGTCGGCGACCTGTGACATCCCACAGGCACACAGCCTGAGATTCCGCAACGAGTCACAGGTGGTCGGAACAGTATGACAGTGGTAGCGAGGGAAAGCCAATCGGCGTTTGCAGTGCGGCGGCAGTCATGTCTGAATCAGGCCGTAAAAAATCACTATGAGGCCACTGATACTGACCGTTTGAATGACCAACTCGGACTGTAGTGCAGTGAGAATCCGCAGGTCGAGTAAGACAAGATCGATGATCGAGGCGATCGGAATCATGAGCACGAGCCCGAGTGCGAGTGTCAACATTGGGCGACTGTCGTTGCGCCGGTACCCGCGATAGCTCTGATACGCAACGTATGTCCCAACAACGATTGTTGCCAGGTGTGAAATAATCGAGAGCGACGTAATCAGACTCGTCATCCGTGATCACCTCGAGACGGGTCAATCACGTAGAGGATTATCCCTAATCCGAGGAGGCGGAGTCCATTTGTGACTATCGTGATGAGCCTGTTATCTAATACCGTGAAAGTCGAGAGGGAGGTGTTCATGACAATTGGAAGGCCGCTAGTGAATGCAATGCCGATGGATAACCCGAGTAACGCCGGATTGTGGGCCCGCCGAAAACCCTGAATCCCTCTCAGTAGAATGATAGCAGAAATGATAACCGCGACAAGTAATCCCAAAAATAGCACAACACTAGCTACAGTGTTGGTCCCGCTGGTTGATGCAGTTTGGAGTGGACTGACGATCATTAGAGTTCCTCGAATAGTTTGGTGAGGCGGTCAGCGGCATCCGTCTCTGTGCGCTCAACAGTGAGGGCAAAGTGTCCGTTCTCGAGATCGATCGTAACACTGGAGAGCGTGGCGTAGTATTCCTTGGCGTGGTGTCCATCCAAGTCCACGCGTTGTCGAGTCTCAACCAAATCTAATTCACATAAACGCTCAAGCCGTCTGTAGATGGTTGGTTTCGACATATCATACTTCTCTGTAATTTCCTCGGCGGCGAGTGGTTTAACGCTCGTTGCCCGGAGAATCGAACGAGCGTACTCATCAGCGAGGATATCAGCGATGTCGTCGAACTCTGCGTCATCGCTCATGCCAAGTGGTGAACATTTGAGCTACCGTTCGACCGGTGTTGTCGAACACAGTCGTTCTATTGCAGGAATCATATATAAACCAAATGCACAACTTCTGTGTCAGTAACGACGCGAAAATATTGTATGTGTAATATGTAATCCTTTTTCAGGAGGTGCCAAAGAGACTGCTAGCGAGGCGTGCGTCGCATGATCCTATAATTGTAAGTCACAAATCATTTCCGGCGTAACCAGGAATATTTAATTGCCTTGCCCAAACACGTTCAGTCGTGCCGTATCGATCTCTCCTAACGAATCCTCGTCAATTCTTTCGGGGGCAGGTGGGGGAGCCAGACCGCCTCTTCGTACTGCTGATTCTTCTGGCAGCGGGTTGTGTTCCGTTGATAGCACAGCTATCACTCACCTCAGCCATTGTCCTCGAGTCAGATAACAGTCTGACACTATCGTACGTTGTTGGTGGGGAGACTGCAAGTGTCGCTGTCTCTGCAGTCGGATCCTCACTGGCTAGCTTTGCCAGTGCACTGGTTTATTGGATTGTTGCAACGATCGGTGCGTACCTGCTAACGGCTCCGTTTTCCGACTCCGGGGACCTCCGCACGACATTGTGGATCGTGGGCTGGGGGTTCGTTCCGCCTCTTTTCTCGGGCGTACTCTGGCTCCTCGCAATGATCGTGAGTATTCAGGCGACGCCAACGCCGACCACCGTTGCTGCGAGTTCTGAATTCATCCGTGCCGTCCAACAGACGCAGCTGGTGAGAGCAACACACTATCTGGATTACGGTGCGACCCTGTGGGCTGGTGGGCTGTGGACGGTTGGAGTGAGGGTTGTTCGAGACGTATCGTGGTGGCAGGCAGCACTGGCCGCGGTACCGGGAGTTGCGATCCAGTTAGCTCCATACCTGCTGCTTTGAAAGGATGGAGAAGCTGGCCACGATGCCCTCTCAGCAGCGGGACGGTGAAAGAAACTCTCTCGTCGAGTCTCTGCAGGAGAGCTGAGTCTGGCGTACTCCGAGGCCTGGTGGCAACTAGCGTACTGACTACTCTGCGGCCAGTGTGGGTGTCGGATTCTCCTTCGCAATGACGATGGTGGCGACGAGGAGGACAGTTACAACGGGAAAGATGTATACCCAGAGGACGGCCTGCCAGAAACCAATCACAAGGAGGCCACACACCCCGACAACCGCCACTAGTTCTCGTTGAAAGATGACTCCGGCTTCCCCCAATACTGCCAACCCTCCGAGACCTGCGAAAAATATCACGCGTGTCCGTGAGTATCCCAGTTGCATCAGAAAGTACCCTAACGTACCAAGAAACGCCAGGACACTCACGGTCGATAAGCCCCGCACGATGGATAGGCGATCGATCGACATCACGGTGGAAGTATCGCGTTCATGTCGTTAAATCGTTCCCTGAACCGATGCGGACGAGGAAACGACAGTTCACTACGCTTGTGGTCTCACTGCTGAGCGACTCAAAGCGAGGATTGTTCTTGATTTCGCATTAGGTGGGCTCCAACTTACTCGGACTGTTTTCGGCTGCGGTCCGCATTGGCCGGCGCCCGTGTCGGACCCAACAGTGACACTGCAATCGAGGCGTTGGTTCTGGCGTACGCGTTCAGAATATGTACCGCGACGATCCCGAGAACTACACCACCTGGGACTGCCAGCAAACGTTGAGTCGGAGTCTGGAAACTGTGGGCGACCCGCCAGCCGACCACTTGGACATTTAACACACCGTCCGTGAACAGCGGTAGCAGGGTGAGTTCGATGGCGGTCCCCAGAAAGGTGATCAACAGGATCAGTGAGAGAATGCCGAGCCAGAACTTGAGCAACACGAATCCAAGCCCCCGCCATGTTGAGGAGGCCTCGAAGTACGCTGTGACGGTCTCGATGAGTCCATCGGTTGTCTGCTCGACGTCCGTTGGTGCGGTGATCTCCGTGCCAAGAAGGGTATTCGCCAGTCGCCGCTCGAATGATGCGATGACTCGCAGTCCGATACCAGTCGCAAGCAAAATTCCTAGTCCGACGAGTAGTACCGACAGTCCCAGGCCCAGAGCAAAACCCACGACTACGATCACGAAGTACGCCAGTCCGAGCGGAAACGTGAGCACGAGGTACAGCAGGTTCTTATACGTCTGTGCCTCCGTGAGAGGGCGAACACCGTCTGCGATAGTGGATCCGCTTACTGTCCCATCGGTCCTCGGCTGATCCATCGTACTCTCACTTAATCGGACACCGGGGAAAAGAGAGGGTGCGGGACTTCTGTCTCAGAAACCCCGAGGGAGTCCATTCAGCATTTTCGAGGTGGAGCCTCCGGCCTCAAGGAGCGACCGAAGCGTAGCGAAGGGAGCGAGTAGGCCGGAGAGGATCGCGAGGGATCGAAGCTCCCTCTGACCATGCGAACCGTCCTGTGGCCCGTGAGCAGAAACCGACACAGTACGACGCAACCGACATACTACGACCGCTCGACTCTCGAATACGTAAGAACCGTCGGGCACACATCTGAAATATGGAGGTCAGGCGTACCGCGCCCGTCAAACTTGTCGTTCCCAACGAGCGCCGCGATGACCTCCACGAATCTGCCCGGCAGTTCCTACAGGTCACTCATATACCAGGCACTGCAGAGAGAACAGTTCCAAGCAGACTCAGACAGGCGGCACCGACGAACGCAAAGAGGGTGGCAGTGGAGATTTCAAACTCATCAGGATCGGTTCGCAGTGATTCGTAGCCAGCACTGACAATCATCCCACCCCCACCGATTGTCATAAGCAGTACCGGAATACTATGGTCGCCAGCAATGAGCGATCGCACCGCTGGGAACCCAAGCGAAAGCCCGATTACTGAAAGAGCGCCGTTGTAGACGTACAACCGTTCCATAGGCCTTTTTCCCAACTCTTGCTTACTCAATCAGCACGCGCATCGAGCACCGAATCTGCTACCCGCCCGGTCAGTATAGGTAGTTCAAATACCGACACAGATCACGGATCTACCCACACTCCGTCAGAAACTGGGTGCGGGATAGAGCGTGACCTCAGCGAAGAAACGTGCCGACAGAAGCGGTTGAGCCTATGAAACAGCGGTCGAACATTTTTACCGATTGGTGGCAACTCCGATATCAAGGAGTTCGTCGTATGCCCTCCATTGAGTCCTTTCCGACAAAGCGCGGCACAGCACGGTTCACTGAGGATTCTATACACTTTGAGGAGTCGTTTTCCGGCTACATTCAGTCCCTCTATCAAGAATTCTGGCAGCGCGGGACCTGGTGGCACAACGGAATCTTTGTCGGGTACATACTTGCATTTCCAATCGGACTGGGGTGGGTTGTCAGCGCAGTCCGCGGTGGTGATTTCTTCTTCTTAGCTGTCGTTGTTGGGTCGATAGCAATGTTCTGGGTGATGAATTACGCGCGCGGATTCCGATCGCCAGATCGGATTCAGCTTGACACAATCGAGAAGGTCTCTGCGACGGCTGGCATGAAAGGACTGACACGCCCACGGCTCATTATCACTTACATCGACGGGGAAACCACCTACAGGCGTCGGGTGAACCTCCAGCCGCTCTACACGAGTAATGGTGAGACAGCATACGAACAGGCACAGGCAGCGTTTGCGGAGCGCGGATTCTGAACCGTTTCCTATCGGGCGGGAACTTCCTCTCCACGGTGGTTATTGGTGCTGGATATGCAGCGGCGGTTCGAGTGCCAGGCACTATGTCCATGACAACTGACGGCCACCCGTACCCTGCCGCCCCGCAGCAAGAGGGCGGTCTCACAGCCCTCGCACAAGTCGAGACCGCACTTTTTCGGCGGCTGGGCGTGGGCAACAGGGTACTCGATGCCACGCCGTGATGCAGGCTCGCCTGCTGTGGCGGGGCTGGCGGTAGCTGGCACTCATGACTGCGGGCACGGAGCAGGCACCACCAGTCACGGTGGTATCCGTCTGTGAACGCCGCCGAAGCTGCGCTGACGGAAGTCACCTCGGGACAAGCCCTGTAGCATCTGCTTCGATACCGTTGCGAACTGAGCGGTGGCGTTCTGGAATCGTGGCCAGCCCGCCTCAGTAGTACGTGATGGCGCCGCTGGATGGTTAAACACGTCCTTGAGTCACCACAAGTTGTTTTCCTGCTGGAATGACTGGTTCGTCCATGCAACGCCGAACAGTCGTTCGCGCTCTTGGCACAGGTACCGTCCTGTTCACTGGCTGTCTCGACCGCTCGCAGTCGGGGCCTGCCGAGCCCAGCACCAAGACGACGTCGAGCGAGCCGTCGACGGCTTCCGCGTCCCCCCGCCTGTCGATCACGGACGTTCGCTCCTACACGCATGCGATCCGGCTCAACGACCTGGGGGAGTCACCGCGCGGCGACGTGCCCGCTGTCGAGTCGTTCAGTGATCGCGAGCAGTCCGTCGTCACGTCGGCGATCGACGAGACGTATACCACTCGGTCACCGCCGGAGTGGCTTCTGCAATTCGTCGCCGAAACTACCTACGTCAGTCAGGAGGACCAGTACTACCGGCTGACAGCCACGATGCCGACGACGACCATTACTGCGACGCCTGTTTCGCGGGACGACGTGACGGGCGAGATCGCCTCATACGAGGCGTACGAACAGGCCGTGACGCATGATGGCGTTGTCATGTCCGGCCTGCTGCGCAGTGCCCAGCAGGGCGGTGAAACTCTGCCCTACGTCTGGCCAACACTCGACTCGTTCCTGTCCACGTACGACGCCGTCGAGTATCACGGCGACGTGCTCGCACTCTCGACGACGCGGAACGACCCAGGCTCACCCTACAGCGTCGACGCAACTGTGGCCTCGTTGTCGGACCTCGCAGGCGGGTCCGTGTGGCGTCTTTCCGCTGCGTCCCCGGCGGTCCAAGACGTGGTTCGGTCCGCCGCCGCGAAGAGCGGGTTGTACGCGTTCGAGTCCCCACCCGATGGACTGCTAGCACAGTTACGAGAGCACAAGTACGTCTACGTCGGCGGGCGGTTTTACACGACGTACGTCGAGCAAGCCGGTCCCCAGCCGCTCGAGATCGATGCCACGGTCGAAGATGCGACGCTCGACGCCGACGGGGCGCGAATCCGATTGACGCTCCGGAACACAGCGGACAGTGAGCTCGACATCTCCAGCGGGGCTCCGAAACCGTTCGGCGTGCTCCGGTATCAGCCCGCGAAGTCGACGGCGGACAGTGGGCTCCTCTGGTCGCCGGCGTACGAGGACTCATCGCACGTGCACACTGAGGACGGTGAGGTCACTGCGGTCAACTCGATCGCGCTCCAAACGTCGATCGAGCCAGACGGAACGGTCGCACGGACGTTTACCGTGGATGATCCCAGCCTCTCCCCGGGGCGCTATCGCATCGAGAACGACGTCGGCTACTCAACGGCAGCAGCGCGTGATGGGACCTTTCCCTACGTCGTGCGGTTCGCCGTCGAGGTGTGAGTGCCGTTTGCTCTGCCCTAACGGTGTGCACTGTTGCTGGAGCCTAAGCGTGAGCGCCGAACAGCTGGACGCGAAGGTCGGAGCAGTGGCCGAGTCGTCACTCGCTGCTCGCTGGTGAGTGGAGTGTCCTCGAACGTGACCGCTACGCTCGGCAGTCAAATCGGGAGATGACGCATAAGAGCAGGGAGGCGCTTCCGAAGGCGCACGCGAAGGGGTCCGGACCGAGCACTGATTCGCGTCATTTCCTCCGCAGTCAATGCAAAATCGAAGACGTCGAGATTCTGGTGCAGGTGATCCGGCGTACTCGCCTTCGGAATCGCCACGACGCCGTCCTGTTGGACGAGCCAGCGGAGGGCAACGTGGGCTGGACGCTTGTCGTACCGCTCGCCGATTCGTTCGAGGACAGCATCGGACAGCACGTCTCCCCGGGCCAGTGGACTGTAGGCAATGAGGGTGATGTCGTGGCGGGCGCAGTACTGTTGCAGAGTGGACTGGTCCGTGTAGGGATGATAGAGGACTTGGTTCGCGACGATGGGCACTGCAGCGGTTTCCTGTGCCGTTTGCAGCTGTGGAAGCGTAAAATTGCTCACGCCGATCTGTCTCACCAGCCCTCGGTCGCATAGTTCGGCCATCGCGTCGAGGGTCTCTTCGATCGGTACTCGGGGGTGCGGCCAGTGGATCAACAGGAGATCGACGTACTCGACCTGTAATCTATCGAGACTATCCGTGACGGATGCAATGACGTCTTGATACTGGAGATTTGAGCGCCAGACCTTGGTTGTGAGGAAGACCTCCTCTCTGTCTACGTCGGCTTGTGCGAGCCCGCGCCCGACTGCACGCTCATTCTCGTAGTGTTGCGCGGTATCGATATGCCGATACCCTGCGTCCAACGCGGTTTGGACAGTCTGCGTACACGCTTCCCCGGTGTTCTGCCAGGTCCCAAGTCCGAGCTTGGGAATGCGGGCGGTCGCTGTCTCGACAACCTCCATGTCTCTTTGCGAGTCTTTCAGGAATAGAATAATAAACCGGGCGGCTCGGACACTACGGCAGTTCTCAGAAGTCCAAAATCGATCACGGAATGTGCTTACTCTGCCCTCTGAACTGACCGGGACAGGTCCCCTGTCTTCCTCGTCTTTTGCCGCAAGGAGTCCCATCAGGCCGAGGTTGCAACAGATGACGACCGCCAGAGATGGCTCTCGAACGGCGCCCCGGCAAACGCCTGCCACGCCTCGTAGCCGAAGATAAAGGCGGTCACTCCGAGGAGTGCGACGAATACGGCGAATCGGTTTTCGGATCGCATCCACTCCATCCGGGTTTCGATGGCTGCGTCCCTCGACATATTATATTCTAAACTGACACTTTCGTCAACTCATTCGACCGGTGTAGACGTGCGTTGGCGTCTCGCGATCCTGGATCCGCTCGTAGACAGCGTCCTATCTTGTAGTACACGCCAATCGTGAGTCAGCGTCCCACGTCCCCTGAATCCCACAGAAAGAAGAGCGTGAATACTGCAAAGAATACGATAACCCAGACCAACCGTGGGAGGCTCCCAGGTTCGGGATCTCCTTCGAAGGGCAGGGTTACAACGGTAGCAACGAACAGTGAGCCGAGGAGAGCCAAGACGTATTTCCCGCCTGCTCGGTTCGTGTTCGTCTCGCTATCCATATTCTATCTATCTACTCATGAGCAGAAAAACAGTGTGCACATGCAGTGGACAGCGTTGGTTCGCACGTCATGATCTGTGCCACTGACAGGTGATGTCCTGTCCCCCCGCAGCAAGACGACGGTCCCCAGTCCCTCCGACGGTCGCGCGGCGCTCGAGCCGGGCCGGTCCCACGGCCCGCGCGCACGTCGAGCCCACGCTCGGTCGGTGGCTGGGCGGAGGGCAGTCGTGTGGTGCTGGTCTGGCTGGTGTAGAGACGCAACTGCTCATCAGCGTCGTGCGCAGGCGAGCTGCTCCTGGAGCTGTCGTGACGGGTTCGAACCAGCGCCGGACGAGACGTCCAGTTCCCCACCTGCTCGTGGCTCCCGGAATCAGTCCCTGGCACAAATCGGCTGCTGCAGAGAGTAGGTGTCGTCAGTGAGTGTCTCCCGGTCGGTTCACAGCTCCAGTCGTCACCCCTGCTTTGAGGTCGCTGTGTGAACTTCATAACCACTAAGCGTCCTGCGAGAACTCTCTGGCAGCAATGCCCTCCACCGTCGGTTCCCTTGCCCGCGAGCTCTCGCGTCCGTACTACGAGGATGCCTTCCCCGCACACGATATCTTCCACGCGAAACGAGTGCGTGACGTGGCCCTGCAACTGGCGGCCCAGCATCCCGACAGTGTCGACCGGGAGGTGCTGGCTGGCGCTGCGTGGTTCCACGATATTGGCCGGCCACTCGAACGCGTCGGCGAGATCGAAAACCACGACGCGTGGGCGGCCACCGAAGCCACGACCCTCCTGCAGGCTGAAGCGGTGGCACCCGACCGGATCACGGCTATCGAGCACTGTCTGCGGGCCCACAGCATCCGGGCGAGTTCGCCCGAGCCAGAGACACTCGAGGCGAAATTACTCTTCGACGCTGATAAGCTCGACGCGGCGGGGGCTGTCGGGCTCGTTCGCCTCGCCTGTATCGTCGGTGAGCGCTCAGGGCGCACCGGGGAGCAGTATGCCGTGATCGATGACGCGTCCACACTCGACGGCCCGAGTCCCGAACTGCCGGACATTGACCTCGTCCGCGAGTGGACCCGCGAGCGGCTCGACGCGTTGTACACTGAACCGGGCCGCCGCCTTGGCGAGTCCCGATGGGCGTTTATGGAGCGCTTCTTCGATCAGTTCGCTCGTGAAATCGACGCGGGGCCAGGAGCGTCACCCGCTGTTCATCACGACGACGGCGAGTGAGTTCCCAGGCCGAGCGACGCTTCGTGGGTCCTCCTGCGTGATCACTGGCTTCGATGCTGCTCGCACGTACCGTGCGCACGAGGCAGGTACCGGGTGCATCCTCGTCTCGTCTGCCATGGAGCCGCCCGAGGGCAGTACCTTTCACTTGTTGCCAACGCCAATGCGACCGCTTCGAAACAGGCGAGCGGTCCCACGGCCCGCGCGGGCGGCGAGTCCGTGCTCTCCCGGCGAGTGGGCGGTGAGCCCAATCACGCTCGTTATTCCAGAGTGGACTGCTCCCCTCGCTCCGCTGTTTGCGTGTCGCGCCACGTGAAGTAATTTGCCAGTGCCGGACCGCTGACGTTGTGCCAGACGCTGAACAGCGCCGGAATGAGGGCAGCCGCGGGTTCAAACAGCGACGCGGCGAGGGCGACGGCAAGGCCACTGTTCTGGAGGCCGACCTCGAACGCGTTCGTGCGTTTTCGGTCCTCGGGCATCCCAGTCGCAGCGCCGACCCCGTAGCCGACGCTCAGGCCGAGGCCGTTGTGGAGCACAACGGCAAGCAGCACGAAGATGCCGGCAGTGAGGATATTCTCGACGTTAGCGCCGACGACACCCGCAACGATCGCGACGATCGCGGCGACACTGACGACCGGGAAGATGTCGACGCCGATCTCCGCGACGCGAGGCGCATACCGATCCAGGATGAAGCGCAGTGTAAACCCGAGTACGACGGGGATGATAACGATCTGGACGATGCTCGTAAACATCTGGGCGAACGTCACATCAATGCTCTCCCCCAGGATGAACAGCGTCCACGCTGGCATCACGATGGGCGCAGCCAGCGTCGTCACCGTCGTAATGGCGACCGAGAGTGCGACGTCCCCGCGGCCGAGGTAGGTCATCACGTTCGACGCGGTCCCACCGGGGGCCGCTCCAACGAGGATCAACCCGACGCCGATGGCATCTGGGAGATCCAACAGGAGATACAGGACATATGCAGCCAGCGGCATCACAAGCCACTGGGTGACTGCACCAATCCCCACGTCGATGGGGCGGTCGACGAGGCGCTGGATGTCTTCGGGTTGGAGGGTCAGCCCCATGCCAAGCATCACGAGCCCGAGCAGCGGATTGACGTACTCGAGGATCGGGACAAATGTCGATGGGGCACCGAGTGCAAGAGCCGCAGCAACGACGATCCAGACGACGAAGTACTTCGTTGCTACTGCAGCTGTCTTGGAAATACTGTTTTTATGACTCATAATTGGCAGTACGTGTCGGTATGAATATGCCCTTCGGAACCGCACACGGGCGACGGGTCTGTATCGGTCACCAGCTGTCCAGAGTGCCATCGAACTCGCATAAATAATGGTAGAATTACATTTACCACCACACCTCCGACACCCTCTCGGAGAGAGGGCTCCTGCATGGTGACCGGGTGTTGTGCGTCGGCCAGGGTTTCACTCGAAACCCAGTGTGTTCCGGGCGATCGGGGTTTGTGCCGTCGTGTCTCACCGGTCTGCCGGCCCTCGTGTCCTGTGGGCAGTGGTCCGTACGAGACTACTGTGCGGAGTCATTGGAGGCAATCCACGCAAGTACCCGATCAAGAACGTTGACTAGGGACGGCTCTCGGCCCTCAATGCGACCCGTGTATGAACTCATCTCCTCGCCAGCTGGAACAAATACAGCGATGTCGTGGGCTCCTCGTCCGGCCGACAAGTAGTCGCCGTCGAAGTGCTCCGTGACATCTCCGTCTCGAAGTAATTCCAGCAGTCGGGAGATCGCAGGTTCACCATAGACGCCGGTTGGAATCCCTTCGACCAACCAGCCCACTACGCTCTCCCCTGTGATGGGGGTGTCGTTTGCGAGAATCGCGACATCGGCCGCCGTCGCACTCTCGACAACCGTGACATAGGGTGGGAGATCGGCCGTAATGTGTGGCCCGAGATACACCGCCGAGTCTCGAACTGCGGTGTGTCGTGGTGTCTCGTCTGTCTCAGTCGCCGGTTCTGTCTCCAGGTTACACCCCGCGAGGCCCGCCGTGGTAGCGAGGCCAGCCACTGTGAGGACTTGGCGGCGAGAATAGCTGTGTGTCATCGCACTGGGCTGCTGCTCGTCGCTACTGATGGTAGAGTGAAATATCTACCCCTGTCGTTCGGCTGGGCTTCGTGTACGGGTGGTGTCTTTGTGGGCCACTGCTGGGGGTGTCGGTTTGCTGGCGGTGTGGGCCACTGGGCAATTTTCGAATAGTGGTCGTCAGGGAGAGTACGCAGCGACCGCTCGCTCGCCAGGTTCCGTCCACAGTGCTCAGGGACTCGCTCCCGCGTGGCCCCCGCACCGCAGCAGGAGGGGCGGTCCTCCCGGACGGTCGTCCCTCTGACGGTCGCGCGGCGCTCGGGCCGGTCCCACGGCCCTCGCGCAAATCGAGATCGCGCTCCCTCCCGGCGGCTGGGCGCTGGGCATCGGTGTGGGATGTCTCACTCCGTTCAGTATTTTCATCGATTTCAGCCCTAACACTCTTTACAGTAAGCGGCGTATCTCCATCCACCGATGTCTATCGACCGAGACACCTTCGAGAACACGAGCGAGGAAGAACTCGAAGCCCTATCGGTCCCCGATCAGGTACTCGGATTTCTCGCTGCCCACGATGATCGGGCGTTCAAGGCGCGCGAAATCGCATCCCAGATCGGCGTCGACGAGGGCGCGGTCAGTACTGCGCTCTCGCGGCTGAAGGACCGTGATCTGGTCGACCACAAGGCAACGTACTGGGCCGTGACTGACGACACGGAGCGACTCGACGGATACAGCGGGTACGAGCGAGCGACAGCCCTCTTCAACGAACAGTTCGGTGATGAAGACAAAGAGGCGTGGCGCGAACACGCCCCCAGCGAGCCACATCCGAGCGTGGAGAACGACCGGTGACCGACGAGAACACGCCACTCTTCCAGCGGGGCGACGTCGTTTACGGTGACGACCCGTTCAAAGGTGACGCCGCCGCTCGCCCGTGGCTCATACTCTCGAATCACGATGGGAGACCGTTCCACGGTGAGCAGTACATCGCGCTGACGTTGACGTCAAAATCCTGGATGGACGGGCTGATCGAGATTCCAGCAGCGAGTTGGCTGCGTGGTGGAACGCCGGAAGAGAGTCGGATCGTCCGTGGGGCGTGCAATCAATCGACCACGAGGATATCGACTTCTGGCAAGGCCGGGTAGAGGTCGGACTCGTCGACGACGCTGTCGCTGCCCTCGTCGACGAACTGCGATAGGCGATCAGCTTGGCATGTCTCGATGATCAGTGCAGGCTGTGCAGTGACCAGGGAAGCATCCACCGAGCGAGCACCGCGAGCGAGGTGGTTCACCGGACGCGAGCGAACGAAGTGAGTGAGTCGTCCGGGGGTTTTAGTCCAGGTTTTGCGACTGAGCGGTGCCCGCAGCGAAGCGAGGACACCCGAGGGAGTAAAAAGTGGGCAGGCACAGTGAGCAGCGTCAATTTCAGGCACCATGTCGATGACAAATGACGGCTACCTCCACTCTGCCGTACCGCAGTAGGAGGACGGTCCTCCCGGGCGGTCGTCCCTCTGACGGTCGTGCGGCGCTCGGGCCGGTCCCACGGCCCTCGCGCAAGTCGAGATCGCGCTCCCTCCCGGCGGGTGGGCGGTTTGCACTATCGGCTGTCGCAAATGATAGTAGACTTCGGTGTGTGGACGGTGTCCGAAGCGTGACAATGTGTCGTAGAACTCATGTATCAATGGCACATTATGGGTGAATCGCGGGTACGATGTCTTCTGGCGTAAACAGGGACACGTCCGCACGGTCAGCGGCCGCCTGCTGCAGGTCATCGGAAAACCCGGACCGACAGAAGCAACAGTACACGTCCTCGCGATCAGTGCCGCTTGGTGGCGTCCACTGAACCACCGACGTGGCCCGTTTGCAATGTGTGAGCTCGCCGTTGGTCAGCTCTCTGATGGTGTATTCATACGCTCGGGTATCTAAATCACGATTTTACTAATCACGATTTTACTATTCGGAGGGCGTCCCGCTGGTGATTTCTAGAATGACACCACCAACAGAACCAGCCCATACGCACCACACCAAGCTTGTAACACTACCCGAAACCAATTTATAAATGAGTTTCGTATAGTGTTACAACGTGCTCGGGAGAATCGAACTCGAAGTCCTCGCCACCGGTGAGCGTGGTGATACGATCTCCGAGCTTTCGGAGAAACTCGACCACAGTGAGAGCTACGTCTCCCGTGCGGTTTCGACCCTTGCAGAAAAGGGGCTCTGCTACACTGAGCGGGATGGCCGTCGAAAGCGAGTCATTCCGTCTGATGCTCGCGCTGTGGAAGTGTACCAGGATCTCGTCCGCGAGTATTCACACATCGATTTTCCGGACCTGCTAACCGGAAAGACCCTCGAGATACTCTACTATCTCGACCAGCCACGCACAGTCGCCGAGATTTCGGCTGCGAGCGACAACTACCGAAACACCGTCAACCGCGTCCTGAAGCGTCTTCGGGACCGCGGACTCGTGAGTGCAGACGATGGCCGCTACCGATTCACCAAGGATTTCCAGCGACTCCATGCGTTCGCCCGCGAGCTCGCACATCATCGGCATCGCCAGCGCCTCGACGCAGTCACGTCGCGAGGGACGATTCTCTGGGAGGGATACGACGAGTTTCTCGCCCAGACCGAGACGACGGTCGATGCTGACGCGTTTCACGAGACTGGGCTGGCCCGGTTCGCTGCCTACGACCTCCAGTTTCTCGTGACCAGCAAGCGGTACTACTTCTACTCGGAGCATCTCGACGCCGTTGAGCCAGCGGAGTTGTGCTGTCACACACTGTTGATCGACGATGATACCCGCCATCGCTCGTACTGTCTGCTCCTCCTCAGCCACGTCGACATAGACGAGGAGACCCTCCGAGACGCAGCGTCGAAATACGGCCTGGCAGACGAAATCGATACTCTGCTGCGATATTTACAGAATGACGGAGACGTCGAGGACAAGCGGCTTCCCGAGTGGGCCGAATTCGAGGACTTGGCGGCTGACTACGAGGTGACTCTCGCAGAATGAGACCAACATTTGGGCGTGCGTACGTCGAGGCCGAGTTCCAGCAACTTGCCGATGAGCTCGCCGATCCGCTCACGGTCTACCTGATTGGGGGCGGTGCGATGTCCCTGCGCGATCTGAAGGGTGCAACGAAGGATATCGATCTCGTGGTCGCTGACGGTGACGCGTACGCTCAGCTCTGGGCTGTACTGATGGAGCTCAGCTATACAGAAGTCCAATCATTGGATCCTGACTACCGTGCTCTCGGAGCGACGAGCTGCGTCGAAAACGACGACGGATGTCGCATTGACATCTTCAAACTAGGTAGCGAGGCGGATTCCCCGCCCCACCGTGGGCGGGGTTGAAGCCGACACTCGCTGCCAATAACCACGATCCATTAAGTACCTCTATCACCTATTGAAACTTGTGGCGGACGACTACCTGAGGCGCACCGCAATCACTCGCCCCACCCTCACCGACGAGCAGAAGCAGCTGCTCGATACCACCATCAACGAGTGGCAAACTGCCTGCAACATCAGCAGCCAGATCGGATGGGAACACGGTGAAACGCGGAAAACGTACCTCCAAGACCTCGCCTATGACGAGGTACAGGAGGAGACGCGTCTCGGGAGTCAGCACGCGATCCTCGCCACCCACCAAGCCGCAGCCGCCCTTTCTGGCGTCGAAGAACTCGAAGAACTGGACGAGGAGTACAAGACCTCACGGCCGGAGTTCACCGCCGAAACGGTGAAATACGACACCCGGACGATGACTCTATTCGACGACGGGACGGTCTCACTCGCAACAGTCGATGACCGTATTCGGTGTGACCTCGCGTTACCGGACGACAAAGACGGCTATCAATACCAGTACCTCAACGATGAGGACTGGGAACTCACTGAATCCACGCTCACCCGACACGGTGGAGACTACTACCTGCACCTTGGGTTCCGCAAACCGAAGCCCGAGAAACAGGTCGTACAACAGGGCGACGACGAGGACAGGACAGTTCTCGGCGTCGATCTCGGCATCGTCAACATCGCCACCACCTCAACGGCGTACTTCGCGTCCGGCAGAGAACTCAGACATCGACACCGGGAGTTCGAGCGGATTCGCAGCAGTCTCCAACAGACCGGTACGCAGTCCGCCCACCGCACCATCCAGCAGATGAGTGGCAGGGAATCCCGATACGTTCGAGATGTCCTACATCGGGTGGCCAACGACATCATCGAGGAAGCGTTGACACACGACTGCGAGTACATCGCGTTCGAGAACCTGAAACACATCAGGGAACGTGCGCCCCCAGTGAAGGAGTTCCACCAGTGGGCGCACCGCCAGCTCGTTGACCTCGTGGAGTACAAGGCGGAAGAGGAGGGCATTTGTGCGGAGTACGTCGATCCGGAGAACACGAGTCGGCGGTGTCCCGAGTGTGGACACACGAGCGAAGGGAACCGCGTCAGGCAGGCAAAGTTTGAGTGCGAGAAGTGTGGTGCGACGGCGAACGCGGACTACGTTGGGGCGAAAAACGTTGGGTGGCGGTACGTCCGTCGCGGCCTACAGTCGTCGCGGCGGACGGGCGACAGTCAACTCGCCCTGAAGTCAGGAACGGTGACGCCGAATCGGGGGTTTGTCCCGTCCGACTAACCACGGTCGGCAGAGGCCGAGTTCACTGACAAGCCCCGCGCCACCGTGCGCGGGGCAGTTGACTCAGCAGGTTGCAAACAAGCTCGTGTTGACTGAGGGGATGGTTAACCGTAGTGAGCCGTTCCTCACGACTGATTCGCTGACCGTTCGCCTAGTCAGTACCGAGGACATCTTCCTGTTCAAGCTGATTGCCGGCCGTGACGACGATATCGAAGACATGAGTGTCCTCGTGGAAACTGGGCTTGACTACGATGTTGTCGGGACTGAACTGGAGGTGCAGATCGAACAGCTTGGCGACGATCAGTTCGCGACGTTTGCAAACGAGGCACTACTCGACCTCGAAGAGCGCTATGGCGTGACGATGCCGATTGGCGATCGAGTCGAAGAACTGGCGACCCGATACTATCGCGGACTGGAGGTCTTCCAGGTGCTCGATGAACCGAAATCGATCGAGACTGTGGCAGACGAACTCGGTCTCGATGTCACAGTGGTCAGAGAGCGCATCACGTATCTGGAAGTGTTCGACCGTGTTACTCGGGAGGACGAGACGGTGCGGCAGGCTAAGAACGAGACAGAGTGACGCAGATCAAAAGACAGGATCAGATAATTTGCTCAAGCACCCGCTGGAGCTTGTCGTCGACCTCCCCTGCCTGCAAGATTGTGAGTTCGCTCTCGGCCTGGTCAGCGAACGACGCCGTCTCCTGCTCTACGTCCTGGACGACGAGCAGGCCGTTCCAGCCGTCACCGAAGACGCTCCCGGACTCGTCGGTGAAGACGAACTCGTCGTCCATCCGGAGGAACGCCACGTACTCTAGCGTCTCTTTGATCCCCTGTCTGATCGTCTTGGTGCGCGAGCTGTTCTTGACCTCCGTGATGAGATACTCGTAGCTGCCATCCGGCGAGATGATCTCGAGGGCGATGATGTCCGGCCGACCAGTATGGTTCTGAAAGTCCTTCTCTGTGAAGTAGTTGTTCGCGACTTCCCGGGCGACGAGTTGGACCCGATCCGTTCGTGACAGTGATTCAGGATCGGCGTCGTCACTGGCGGCGGCTTCAGTCCGGAAGGACAGATCGCGATCGCGCGCGGAATTGTCGTGATAGATGACGATCTCTTTGTCGCCATCGAAGCGAGCGATTTCCGGGCGATCCGTGGCGATCGTCTGCAGCGAGAACGATCACCAAACGGTACACCGCGACCGCCCCGCAGCAAGAGGGCGGTCCTCCCGGGCCGTCGTCCCTCCGACGGTCGCTCGGCGCTCGGGCCGGTCCCACGGCCCTCGCGTAAGTCGAGACCTCGCTCCCTCCTGGCGGCTGGGCAGTGGGCAACAGTATGCAGTAGTGTGGTCGGTACCGGTCCGTGGTCCGTGGTTCAGACCTGTCTGTTGTGGCAGTTCTGGATACGAGTATTGCCCGTATCTGCAGCCATCGTAGATCAGCATCGCAGTCTCGGTGTAGTATCTGTGTGTGACCACAGCTTGCTCTACACCGGTTGTGTACACCGGTCGCTGGTTAGCGTTTCACCGGTTGTGGGTAGATTTCGACCATGCCGTCGGGAGAACCAGTCCGCGATGGAATCTTGCCCCTGCAAAAAAACGGGTGACGAGGGTGACTACCGGTCGACGACGGCGAGCCCGTGCCACCAGTCGCCGCGCGGCCCAGCGTGACTGAGCGTCAAGCTGTGTTCTCCGAAGATCCCGCTGACGACCGGGGGAATGCCGTCAGTGCGGAGCGTCACTTCCACGGTCCAGCGGTCGGTCGGGTCGACGCTCGGTGCCACCACGTCGACGCCGACCACGGCAGGGATGGCCTCCAGTTCGTTCACGGCGTTGTGGGCGCGGTGGCGGGCTTCGACGCGGCAGCTCATGCCGTGGCCTCCTGCGCGACGTTCTTGGCCAGGTTGTAGCGAATGTCCGCCGCCTGGGCTTTCGCGTCTTGGTGTCGGTCGTGCGCTGGCATCTTCGTGTTCCACCACTCGTCGATCCAGCCGCATTTCTCCTCGCGAACGTAGTCGATCCAGTGCTGGACGGCCGGCCGGGCGAGTTCCTCTGTGTGGACGACGTCGCCGTCGACGGTGACGTACAGCGTGGCTCGCACGGGGTCCCAGCGGTGACAGCGACCGCGTTGATCGTAGCCGATGACGCCGGCGCGCTGTGCAACAGATTTTTCTCTCGAAGTGTCGTAGCTCTCAGCGTTGGTTTGCATGGGATGGTTCCTACGCAAACCCGGCCCGCCGTGTTGTGACCACGGTGGGCGATTCTCATTCATCCGGTGAAATCACCCAAAAGCGCCGGGTTTGCGTAACTAATAGTTAGGTCTGCAACCACTTAGTGCTTGCCCGGTATCGTGCAAAGTTGCGCGAATACCTGACTAGTCCCGGTCGTACGCAACGTCAATACCGTCGTCAGTTGCGATGAAATATCCCTCGTCACTCAGGTCTACTTCTTTGATTTCTCCCTCATCAAGGGCTTCGGCGTCTATCTTCTGAACTAACCCTTCCTCAGTCAGTTCAGTGAGATAGTTATTGACTGATCGCCGTTCGAAGGTAGCACCTCGAAGTTTCGCGTTCCGAAAAATAACGACAGGAGGGAGAGCAAATCCTCCGTCTGCGAGGACTTTGAGTATGAGCCGTTTCCTGTCCTCTTTTCCCATGTCGTCAGGATTGGGAACGCGCGATATATCACCACCGAATCTGTCAAAGCCGCTGAATAATGTGCAATTTTGCATTCTGGCGCACTCATTTGCTTAGTAGCTTGCAAACCACTAAGTGCTTGGGACGGTACGTCGGATAATACCGGAACTTCACAGTAGCAAATCATACCGAAGAACCGCGGTGCGACGACCTGTCACCACCAGGCCACCGCATGAGGCTCCTGAATTAGGCAGAAGCCATGATCATCTATCACACCGAGGGGCTTGAACCCTCTCACCGACAGCCAGCATTGCACACCGACTGGATCTCGTTAACCAACAACGGCCTGTATCTCTCGACTCTGTTGGTTAGGAATATTTTCTCGCTCTCCACGAACTGCCGATCGCATAGGAGAATCAAGCTTGCCGGCTCGGAGGCAGCATGACTGCCCCTTCCGCTTCCGTCAGTACACGAGACAGCTCCAGTCTTGACGAGACTGATGGCCACACAAGCGACCAGGCCACCCTTACCAAGCAACTCCTCGCCGAGTGCCGGCAACTCCGCGAGACCGTCGAGGCCCAAAAGCAAACCATCGAGAAGCAACAGCAGACGATCACCGACCAGGTCAGCCGGATCAACACGCTGGAGGACCGCGTCGACGAGCTCGAGGCCGACAGCGAGAAGACCAGAGACATCGCCCGGAGTGCCAGCGCCAAAGCCGAGCAGGCCATCGCCGACACCGACACGCAGGAGGACGCCGAAACCCTGCCCCAGGGCGTCGAGCCGTCCTCGTCGCCGCTGGATTTCTTCGCGAACTGCCGACAGTCGAAGATCAAGGAGCTGTTCGTCGAGCAGTCCAACCGGTCGAACACCTATTGGGCGATCTGCGTCGCCAAGCGCTGGCCGGAGTTCGCCCAGCGGCGGACCGACGGCAGCGGCATCTTCTTCACGCGAGATCATTTGGAAACTGCGCTGACGGCGCACCTGGGGGAGTCGCCCCACCGGCAGACGATCCATCGCGTGTGGGATCAGTTGCAGGATCTTGGCGGGGAGGACGTCCGGGTGAAACGCCGGCAGGTCGGGCGGAGCCAAGAGCCCAAGGAACTGCTGACGATGGACATGGACACCGCGGAGGGGTTGCTGGACAGCCGGTATCTCGGATTGGATCTACTGGAGGCGACGGCCGGGAAAACACGGACCGGTGGCGTCACGCCCGTTGTGACGGGGGTGACGGGATGACCCCGTGACGAACCCGGCATAGGTCAATCAAGTCGACCAGCAATCCCAGTTGGTGCTGTTGGCCCCGCTCCGCAGGCTAGCTATTGCCTGCTAATGTGTAGCTGCAGGACTGTACGGCCCCCTTTCGTTCTAGGAGCAGTGAGCGTGGTCGACACACGCGAATGGGCCTGGCGCTCGTGCCCCACGTCACAACGCCTGTGACTTACTCCGAAATCCAGCGTGATGGGTATGGGTACGGATCGTTTGCGGCTTTTTCACTTGTTTGGGCACTCTGATTTCTACTATTGGGCCACCGTAGTTGTCTGGCGTTACAACGGATTGGGTATCGAAGTTCTAGCTTCTCAATTCATTGTATCGAACTACTGTAACTTCCGCCAATACCTATACAGAGGAGTATGTATTCAGCAAAGTGTGTTATTTAAACCATTATTCGATCCGGGTGGCTGCCCACTCAGCTTTTTCACGGACTTCTTCATCCGGGTCATCCTCTGCGATCCGTTTGAGACGGGTCATAGAAACCGGGGCTTCCGTGTTCCCAATCAGCGTACATGCGTTCGCACGGACGGCTGCCCGCGAATCATCAAGCGCCGCTGCTAGGTGCTCAGATTCAGCTCGAATAGTCTCCGGGTTCGCTTCCCCAGCCCGTAGGAGTGCGATTGACGCATTGATCCGCGTTTGGTCATCGTCGGCTGTCAGACATCCCGCGATAACGGACGCATAGTCGACAACGATGTCGGGATGGAACTGTGCGATGTCACCGAGGAGGCCCGCCGCGTTTGCTCGAACCTTTGGTTCAGCACTATCGAGACACTCAACAAGGGAGGCCACAACAGTGGTTGCTGTGTCAGGATAGGATTTTGTAATATGCCCAACTGCTGACAATGCATTTGTTCGGAGAGTCGTGTTCCCGGCTGCTATGCTATCAAGCAGGATGTCGAGCATCGGCAGGAGTTCTTCGGGGTATTCCGCCGAGATATTCGAGAGGGCATAGATTGCCATATCTCGCGTTTCTTCAGACCCAGAGTTAGCCACCGTCTCGAGGAGCGGCACCGTATCGAGTGCCTGTTCTGGGGCTGTTTCTGAAATATCGGCAAGGCAGGTTGTCGCAGCCAACGATACGTCCTCATTGGTGAGGAGCTCCGGGCGATCACCGAGCAGCGTCGACAGTTCGGTGATAATCGTTTCCTTCCCCTCGTGACCCTCTTGAAGTAGTGTCGACAGGAACGCAAGTCCAGCGGTGGGGTCGATAGACTGCGTCCGTAAGGCGTCAAGCGTGGCGTCGACATCGTCCATTCTAACCCGATTTGAGTGCTCGTCTGCGAGGGCGTCCAACGACTCAATCTCGTCGTCCTGCGAAGAGTTAAATAATTGCTCAAGGGTGAGTGGCTCCAGCGCAGTTAGATCTGGGCGTTTGATTTTGTACCGTTTTCCAGTGGTGAGGCTTTGAAAACGGAATACGGGAGGTCCGTGGAGGGGCTTAGCCGAGGGTCGGGTGATTTCGTCGTGGAAGGCAACTAATTCTCGCTCTTGCTCTGCTTCGTGGAAACTGACCTCGAAAAGATACCACTCCTCGAGGATATCGGTAACCAGGTCTTCCGATTCGAAGCCCCCCTCGTATGCATCTTCTGGACGCCACTGCCCACCTTCAGATAGGGGTGCTTTGATATCCGGCAGTGCTTCCAGCCCTTTTTTGACCTGCTCGCACCACCACGTCCGAAAATCCGGGACAAATCCTTTGGCCCGCGCATGTACGCCATTGGCTCCAATTGGATAGTTATGCTCAGGTTCGAGTGTCTGAACGATCTCGTCCATGGTCGCACCGCCGGTATCAGTGATATATCGTCGGGCCGCAGCAATAGCCTTCACAAATTCGTTCCTGGGAGCCTTCTCAGGAAACTCGACATCAGCGAGTGCATGGAGTTCAGCATCAACATCTAATCGGGATTGATCAAGAGGTTGGTCAAAATCCGACAATTGGTTGGAATTAAACTGGTCTAAGGTCGGTCCCTCTTGACGGCGATAGACCGTATCTCCTAACTGAATACCATCGGGGACTTCGCTGATTTCGATCCCATTCTTCCACGCAGCGTACATTGCCTCTTGAGTCGTCAGGGATCGACCATCGTCTGCAATTAACTCTCGATCTTCAGCAAACCGGGAGGTGCTTGGGTCATAGAGTAAGATATCGTCACCGATGATTGCATAGAGGCCACGATCTTTCACAAGCTTGTTCCACCGAGCTTCGATGGTTTCCTCCTCTTGCTCTTTCAGCAATTCTAACAGATTATTTATAAAAGAATGCATAAACTGCTCGCTAACAAGATCATCTTCCTCTAGGGCTTTGAATTCCGGATTCGCCACAACTTTTCGGACTCGGTCTGGTATTTGTACAGCCCTCTCCTTGCTAACCCCGAACTCATCGACAAGCTTATCGACCATTCGCCCCGCCCAATCACTTGCTCCCATACGTGTCAATGAGACACCTCGTGAATAGTAGTATCCCTTGGTCACATCTGGAAACCTTCTCCTTACATGCAAGCCTCGAGCTGGCCACTATTCGCTACACAAAAGTTCTCCTGAACCACGAAATTGCTGTACATTACCAGAAAAACAGAGTTGTTTGAACCACGGTTGTGGCTGCGCGCGCAGCGAACCGAGCACCGAGCGGAGGGTGGGGCGGTGGATCGTGGGTGACCTGGTCCACAGGTAACTACGACCGATTATGATTTAATTGGCCGTGGTGAATCGCCAGACGTAGCGTGATTTTACTGTTTCACTGCCTGCGTGATGTTGTAAACCGCACACATCAAAACGAGTTCTCGAAATTCACCGTACCAGGTTCGCGCACGCACGGCGTCGC
>NZ_JALLGV010000015.1:0-53547 GCF_023077655.1 Halorientalis brevis
CCTGTGGAGACTGCGCTCCCTGCGGAAACTGCGGTTGTTCCTGCAAAGCGCGTCGTGGAAACAGGAAGCCCTACCCTCAAGGAGCGAACGGCGTCAGCCGTGAGCGAGTAGGGTAGGGTAGTTCACTCAGTAACTGCCGGTGACGAAATCGAGGGGTCTGAGCGCGTCCACGTCTGGTATCGTCGTGCCCATCGCCCTGGCGATAGCGATTGGGGACTGCCCACAGGTGGGCGAAAGCGCCGCTATCGTGGTTGCGCTGTCGCCCGAACCGGGTCGCCGACTCCGGTCCGGAACTCGCCGGTTCGACGCCAGACGCCTGTCTGAAGGGAAACCCGACCAACAAGGACTCTGCAGCCATGACCATACACAATCTGATATAATCCCATGTAGTTGTTTCTATTTCATGCTACACATTCTGTATCGAACTGAGTTCAGTGGCGGTCGGCCCCAAGCCCGGCTTTTGGTGTGCCGCTTACATGTACGGCGAGATTCGAACACAACAGATAAGTATGTGTCACTTCTTCACATGGTATGTGTAGTAAGAGCATCAGCGAACTGACGACGAAAGAGGAACTCCTGGAGGCGTACCCGGTCCTGAAACAGCTCCGGCCCATCGGAGAGGAAACATTTCTGGATACGTACGACACGATGCGTGAGGAAAGCGGGTACCAGTTGTTCGCTCTCCGAAGCGAAGACGGTGACATTCGAGCGCTCGCAGGAGTGGTCATCGAGACGAATATGTACCACGGCAAACACGCGTGGGTTCACGAGCTAGTCGTCGACGAGCCACACCGTGGGAACGGACACGGCGGGGAACTGCTCTCGTGGGTCGCGTCGTGGGCAGATTCGAAGGACTGCTCGTGCGTCGAACTCGCGTCGGGCCACTGGCGCGACGAGGCACACGCGTTCTACGAGCAGGAAGGGATGGAGAAGTACTGTTACACGTTCAAAACGGATCTCTCCGCTGTGAGCCTGTACTGACTGGCCTCCGTTTCTGTGGGACTCGACGGTCGACGACGGCGTCCGATCGCGCTCGGTTGCCTGGGACGCTCGTCACGACAGTTCGAGATCGAAAGCAGGAGTGGTGGTACCACGTGTCCGCGCCGTGGTCAGATCAGGCGTGAGACGGGATGGAACCGGACGAGGGGCTCACTGCGCCCACTCGGATTCGGCGCGTTCGACGAGCATCTCGCGGAACTGTTCGGTGGTTCGCTCGAGGAGTTCGCCGTTCGACCAGTCGAGGATGACCCCGTACTGCCGGATCAGATCGAGTTGGTCGAGGTCGCCGTCTCGGTACCGCTGTGCGACGGCGTCCGGGTCTTCGCGGAGCCAGTCTTCGCGGTTCGTTCGGATGTGTTCGCGTTCCTCGGCCGTCGCCTCCTCGTCGATCTCGTAGTCGCAGAGATCGGCGTCGATCTCCTCGATGACGACGCCGTAGTCCGTCTTCGCGCGCTCGACGGAGACGTAGTCGTCCTTGACGTCTTCGAGGACCGCCGCCGGGTCGCGGTCGAGCGGGTCGCCGAAGCCGCCGCCACCGGAGGAAGGCCGAACGAACTCGTCGCTCTCTTCGATGGGGTGGTTTGAGAACACCGTCCCCATTTCCTCGGGGTCGTCGTCGCCCTGCTCCAGCGTCACGCCGTGTGGGATCCCGGGGAGCCCGCCGTTGATGCCCCACGTGATGGAGCGGGCGCGGTCTGAACAGTAGGAGATGACGCTGTTCTCGCACGCGAGGAGTTGGCCGCCTTTCCGGACGCCGCAGCCGCCGCGGTACTCGCCGGGGCCTGCGGAGTCAGTCACGATCGAGTGCTCGCTGGTCAGCAGCGGGGTGTCCCGTTCCTGCCCTTCGAGGGATTGGACGGCGAGGCCGGCCCCGAAGACGGGAGCCGTCGCGGTCGCGCCGTCCTTGCCGTCGCGGCCGCCCCAGCCGCCGGCCATCCAGTCGTACCACATGAACTCCTCGCCGCCGCGGCCGGGTCGCTGGTCCTGGCCGCCCGCGAGCAGGTACTCGAGGTTGAACGCACACGCCATCGCGCGCTCCGGGAGGACTTCCGACCAGAGTTCGAAAATCGCGTTCATGACTTTCTCGTACGCGCCAGCGACCGACCCGGTGACGGCGACGGGCTCCGGTGCGTTCACGACGGTTCCCTCGGGGAGATCGGCGCTCACGACGTTGTACATGCCCGAGTTGAGCGGGACATCGGGGAAGAACATCTTCGTCCCCGCGACGACCGCGGAGAAGGAGGTCCCGAACGTCGAGTTCAGGAAGTTCCCGACGTACTCGTCGGACCCCGAGAGGTCGTAGTGGACCTCGTCCCCGTCGATGGTCATCTCGACGTCGATAGTGACGTAGCCTTCCTCCTTGTTCGGGTCGGCGTCGATGTAGTCCTGGGTTCGCCAGGTGCCGTCGGGCAGGTCGCTGATCCGCTCGCGCATGATGCGCTCGACGTAGTTCTTCGACTCGTCGAAGGCCGTCTTCACCGTGTCGATCCCGTACTTCTCGACGAGTTCGAGCAGGCGATCCGCGGCGATCCTGGTCGCTTCCGTCTGGGCGCGCATGTCCCCGAGGCGGTCCTCGGAGAGGCGCATGTTCGTGACCAGCAGGTTGGCCACGTCCTCCTGGAACTCGCCGGCGTCCCAGATCTTCAGCGGCGGAATCCGCATCCCCTCGGCGAAGTGGTGCTGGGCGTTGATGTTGAACGACCCCGGTGCCGGCCCACCGACGTCGGCCCAGTGGCCGTTCGACTGCGTGACGGCGATGAGTTCGCCGTCGTAGAACACCGGGCGCATGATGCGCACGTCGTTGATGTGCGTGCCGCCGAGGTACGGGTCGTTGACGATGTAGACGTCGCCGGGATTGACGTTCCCCTCGAAGAACTCGAGGGTCTCCTTGCAGGTGTAGTGGAGCGTCCCGACGTGGACTGCGATGTCCTGGGACCCCTGCATGATCGTGTTCCCCTCGGCGTCGTTGAGACTGTTACTGAAGTCCCGGTTGTAGATCACGAACGAGTAGCACGTCCGCTGGATCTGCTCTGCCATCCGGTCGACGAGGTTCGTAAACGAACTGCGCAGCACCTCGAACGTGACCGGGTCGAGGTCGATGTCAGCCTGTGGTTGCGATTCGGACATTATTTCACCGTGATGATGAGGTTGCCTGTGTTCTCGACTTCCGCTTCGGTACCCGGCGGGACGACGACGGTGGAATCCATCTGCTCGACGATCGCCGGTCCCTCGAAAGACGCGCCGACGCCGAACTTCGAGCGGTCGTACACGTCGGTCTCGACGTACTCGCCGGCGACCTCGAAGTACGCCTCCCGAGTGCCGATGTGAGCGTCGTTGAGTCCCTCGGTTTCGAGTTCGGGGAAGGAGGGCTTGTCGACGATTCCCCGGCCGGTGACGCGCAGGCCGTAGAGTTCGACCTGCTGCTCCTCGTCGGAGTAGGCGTACACCTGCTCGTGCTGTTCGTGGAACTGCTCGCGGATGGCGTCCATGCTCTCGATGGGCCGCGAGCACGGAACGTCGAGCGACCGCCACTGCCCGGCGTAGCGCATCTTGAGTTCGTAGTCCATGCGCATGTCGTCGTCCTCGACGCCCTCTTCGGCGAGGCGCTCGTAGATCTCCGACTCCATCTCCGCGAGCGTCTCCTCGATGTCGTCGACGACGTCCGCCGTCGCGTCCGCGATGAACGTCCGGGAGAGGTCGTGCTCGACGTCGACCAGGAGACACCCGAGCGCGGAGTTGATCCCCGGGTACGGCGGGATGATGACCTTGGGGATGTTCATCTGTTTCGCGACGTGGGCAGCGTGGAGCGGCCCCGCGCCGCCGAAGCCGACGAGCGCGAAGTCGCGCGGGTCGTACCCCTTGCTCGTCGACACGAGGCGCACCGCGTTACACATGTTCGCGACGGCGATCTGCTCGATGGACGACGCCGCCTCGGTGAGGTCGAGCCCCAGCGGCTCTGCGATGTCGCGTTCGATGACGCGCTCTGCGGGTTCGGCGGTCGCTTCCATGTCGCCGCCGAGGAACTTGTCGGGGTCGACCCACCCGAGGACGACGTTCGCGTCGGTCGTCGTCGGCTTGTCGCCCCCGCGGAGGTAGCAAGCGGGGCCGGGGTCGGCACCCTGACTCTTCGGCCCCACGCGAAGCGAGCCGCCCTCGTCGATCCAGGCGACGGAGCCGCCGCCGGCACCGATCGTCTCGATGTCCGTCGAGGGGAACATGATGGGGTAGCCGTACTCGACGGCCCACTCGTCGGTCATCTCGATGTCGCCGGAGTGAGTGAGCGACACGTCGGCGCTGGTCCCGCCCATGTCGAAGCCGATCGCGTTCTCGAAGCCGCACTGCTCGGCGATGTACTGGCCGGCGATGGCGCCGGCAGTCGGGCCGGAGTTAGCGATGCGCGCCGCGTAGTAGGCGATCGCGTCCGTCGTCATGACCCCGCCACCGGAGTGCATCGCGAGGACGTCGCCGTGATAGTCGCGGTCGGCGAGCTGCGTCGAGAGGTCCGTGAGGTACTCCTGAACGACGGGCACGAGGGCCGCGTTGATGACCGTCGTACTCATGCGCTCGTGTTCGAACATCTCGGGGAGAATCTCGTGAGAACTGCAGACGAACGCGTCCGGGTGTTCGTCTGCGACGATCTCCTCGAGTCTGCGCTCGTGATCCCCGTTGACGTACGCGTTGATCAGCGAGATCGCGATGGTGTCGATGCCGCGCTTCTCGAAAATGCGGACTACCTCCCGTGCCCGGTCCTCGTCGAGCGGTTCGACGACGCTGCCGTCGTAATCGATCCGCTCGGAGACGCCGAGTCGGTCCCGACGCTGGACGTAGGGATCGGCGACGTCCTCGTAGGCGTCCCAGATCTCGTCTTTCGTCGCGTCGCGGATCTCGTGGACGTCACGGAACCCTTCGGTCGTGATGAGGCCGATCCGCGGGAGTTCCCGCTCGATCAACGCGTTCGTCCCGACCGTCGACCCATGAGAGAAAAAGTCGAGATCTTCGATTCCGGTCTCGGCTTTCGTCAACCCGTTGATCACGCCCTCCGCGGGATTGTCGGGCGTCGACGGCGTCTTCGCGATCTCGATCTCGCCGCTCTCTTCGTCGAACACGATCACGTCGGTGAAGGTTCCGCCGATGTCGACACCGGCACGGTTCATAGTATCATCTCACATGTCAAGGTGTGCCGAACTATATTTAATACTTTTTATTTTTCGTATTCAATCCAATATTCAGACTGAAAAGAGGACGTTGTTTAATCTCTTCAGAATTATTGCGCACGTCTCTAAGTCGACTGTTCGATGTTGAACGCAGGAAGATCGGCAAAAACGGTGGGCGTTCACGCCGCGTCCAGCCGGTTCGAAGGCGATACCCTCTGCTCCGCAAGCGGAAACGGCGAGCGGTTCCCGGCCGAGATGGGGTTATTCGACCTCGATCTCGAGCAGTTCGTCGCCCGCTTCGATCTCCTGTTCGTTCTCCGCGAGTACCGCTGTGACCGTGCCGTCGTCGTCCGCCGTCACGTCGTGGAAGTTCTTCATGACCCCGACGAGGCCGACGACGTCGCCAGCAGAGACGGCGTCGCCTTCGGTCACGTACGGCGGTTCGTCCGGGTCGGAACGTCGATAGAACACGCCTGGCATTGGGGCTTCGATATAGTGGGTCGTCATGGTTGTGTTACGCGTCACCCTGAGTTACCGCTCCTCGCATATATAAATTGACCAATGAGCCGATGCCAGCCGGTACTCGATCACGCGGTGAAACGGCCGTAGGAACCGATACTTATAGGTCCCAATCGCGCTTCTGGGAGAGAGATGGCCGATTCAGGCATTGAGCGACAGGAGCTACCGTCACCTCGGTACGAACACGGTGGCGACGACTACGTGTTCGTCGAACTCGCCGAGGAGATGAGCTTCGACGCCAACTTCAAAGCACAGGCGATCACACAGGAGATTCGCGCCCGGGACATCCCGGGCATCCTCGAGGTCGCGCCGTCGAACGCATCGTATCTCATCCAGTTCGACCCCGGGGTCGTGACGCCGGCCGACGTGATCGCGGAGCTCGAAGCACTGGAGGACGACATCGACCTGACCGACTACCAGTGGGACGCGACCGTCTACGACATCCCGGTGCTGTACGAGGATCCGTGGACCCACGACACGCTGATGGACTTCCGCGACCGCCACCAGGACCCCGACGCGACCGACCTGGAGTACTCCGCGCGGATCAACGGTTTCGACAGCGTCGAGGCGTTCATCGACCACCACGCCGGCGCCCCACACATGGTGACGATGGTCGGGTTCGTCCCCGGCCTCCCGTTCTGTTTCCAGATGCGCCCGCGCGACGAGCAGATCGAGGTACCCAAATACGAACAGCCGCGGACGGCCACCCCGGCCCGCGCGGTCGGCTTCGGCGGCGCGTTCACCGCGATCTATCCCGTGTTCGGCGCAGGCGGCTACCAGCTCTACGGGCGGACGCCGGTCGAAGTGCTGGACGTCGAGCAGGAACTGGCCGACTTCGAGGAATCGATGGTCCTCCCGAACCCGGGCGACATCCTCAACTTCCGCAAGATCGACCGCGAGGAGTACGACGCCATCCGCGAGGCAATCGAGGACGGCAGCTACGAGTACACCTCCGAAGTCGTCGAGTTCGAGCCCGACGAGTTCTTCCAGCACCCACACGAGTACAACGAGCGGCTCCTGGAGGTGCTGGCATGATCGACGTCCTGAACCCCGGGCTCTCGACGACCGTCCAGGACGCCGGTCGACCGGGCCACTACCACATCGGCATGCCTCCCTCGGGCGCGATGGACCAGTTCGCCCACGCGGTCGCGAACTACCTCGTCGGTAACGACGAGGACGCGGCGACCCTGGAGATGACCTACCAGGGCTGTGACCTCGAATTCGGCGAGTCGGCGCTCATCGCCGTCACGGGCGCGGACATGTCGCCGACGCTCGACGACGAGCCGATCCCCACGTGGACTGCCGTCGAGGTCGACGCCGGGCAGGAACTCTCCTTCGAGTTCAGCCAGGACGGCGTCCGATCGTACCTCGCCGTCGCCGGCGGCTTCGACGTGCCCGAAGTGATGGGGAGCAGTTCGACGTACACGCTCATCGGCCTCGGCGGCTACGAGGGCCGCGAACTCGAAGCAGGCGATACGTTGCAGGTCGCCGACCACGAGAGTCGTCCCGAGCAGGTCGGCACCGCAGTGCCGGACGAACACGTACCGGACTACTCGTCGATCGACGTGCGCGTCGTCATGGGCCTGTGTGACTACCGGCTCACCGACGAGGGCCGCGAGCGGTTCCTCGACGCCGACTGGAAAGTCAGCGACGAGGCCGACCGCGTCGGCTACCGCTTCGAGGGGCCCGACATCACGGACATGTTCGAGGAACGCGACCAGCCGTTCGGCGCCGGGACCGACGTGACGAACGTCGTCGACCTGGGCTATCCCATCGGTTCCATCCAGATGGCCGGCCAGCCCATCGTCCTCATGCGCGACGCCGTCACGGGCGGCGGCTACGCGACCGTCGGCACGCTCATCAGCACCGACCGGGGAACGCTCTCGCAGTGTCGCGTGCACAGTACGGTGAACTTCCAGGCCGTCGACGTCGACACGGCCCTGGAGGTTCGGGCCGCACAGGACGAAACGCTCCAGACCCTGCGCGACACGCTCTGAGGGACGCAACTGCTCCGCTGGCTGTTTTTTCGACAACGCGAGTCAATGTAACACGGTAACTATATGGGGGAAACAGTACCGTTGCTAGGTATGATCGATTCGGTACTGGTAGCCAATCGTGGCGAGATCGCCGTCCGAGTGATCCAGGCAGCACAGGAACTCGGCATCGAAACCGTGGCAGTGTACAGCGACGCCGACGAGACGGCCAAACACGTTCGGCGCGCCGACGAGGCCTTCCACGTCGGCTCGTCGATGGCCAGCAAGAGCTACCTCGACCAGGCGGCGCTCATCGACGCAGCAACCGAGGCGGACGTCGACGCCATCCACCCCGGCTACGGCTTCCTCGCCGAGAACACCGAGTTCGCCGCGCGCGTCGAGGACAGCGAGTTCATCTGGATCGGCCCGCCGAGCGACGTGATGACCAACTTCGGCGAGAAGACGCAGGCACGGGAGATCATGGACCGCGCTGACGTCCCGATCGTGCCGGGGACGACGGACCCCGCCGAGTCCCCCGACGACGTCACGGCGTTCGGCGAGGAACACGGCTACCCGCTCGCCATCAAAGCTGACGGCGGCGGCGGCGGGCGCGGCCTGAAAGTCGTCGAATCCGAAGGGGACGTCGACGAGAAGTTCGCCGACGCCAAACGCGAAGGGGAAGCGTACTTCGACAACCCGGCGGTGTACGTGGAGAAGTTCCTCGAGAATCCGCGCCACATCGAAGTCCAGATCATCGCCGACACCCACGGCAACGTCAGGCATCTCTACGAACGCGATTGTAGCGTCCAGCGCGATCAGCAGAAACTCATCGAGGAGATGCCCTCGCCCGTCCTCGACGCCGACACGCGCGAGGAACTGTGCGCGGCAGCCACCCGGGGCGTCGCCGAGGCGGACTACGTGAACGCGGGCACCGTCGAGTTCCTCTACGAGGACGGCGAGTTCTACTTTCTGGAGGTCAACGCCCGCATCCAGGTCGAACACACCGTCACCGAGGCGACGACCGGGATCGACCTCGTCAAAGAGCAGTTCCGGGTCGCTGCCGGAGAGGAACTGTCGTTCACCCAGGACGACGTCGACCCCCGCGGCGCTGCCGTGGAGTTCCGGATCAACGCCGAAGACCCGCGCAACGAGTTCATCCCGACCCCCGGCGACCTCGAAACGTATCGCAGGCCGACTGGCATCGGCGTCCGCGTCGACGACGGCGTCGACGAAGGCGACGCGGTGAGTCCGTTCTACGACTCGCTGGTCGGGAAGTTCATCGTCACCGCAGCGACCCGCGAGGAGGCGCTCGACCGCGCGACGCGCGTGCTCCGGGAAACCGAGATCGAGGGCATCGCCACGACGATTCCGTTCCACCTGGCGGTCCTCGGCGACGGAACGTTCCGGGACAGCCAGCACACGACGAAGTACGTCGACGAACAGTTCGACGGGTTCGCCGACGAACAGTAGGGCGGTTACACCAACTCGTCGAGGCGCGCGATGTCGACGTTCTCCTCGTCGAGGCGGTCGTGGATCGCTTCGAGCAGTTCGACGGCGTTCGGGCCGTCGCCGTGGATACAGATGCTCTCGGCGGGCAGATCGAGCGTCGTCCCGTCGACCGCTTCGATCTCGCCGTGGTTCGCGATGTTCACCACGCGATCGGCGACCAGATCGGGGTCTTTCGGCGCGACTTCCTTCTCGACGATGAGCGTCCGGTCGGCGTTGTAGTCCAGATCGACGTAGCCCTCGAAGACGGCGTCGAGGGCGTCGAACTCCTGGGCGACCTCGTAGATGTTCATGTCCGTCGCCAGGTAGACGAGGGACGGGTCCACCTCGAGGACGGCCTCCATCACCGCGCGGGCGTGGTCCGGGCTCTCCGAGAGCATCGAGTACATCGCACCGTGTGGTTTGACGTGCTGGACCTCGGCCCCGTGGCGTTTGGCGAACGCCGTCAGCGCGCCGAGCTGGTAGAGCACGTAGTCGCGGACTTCCTCGGGCGTCGCGTCCATCGTCCGGCGCCCGAACCCCATCTTGTCCGGGAGGCCGGGATGGATGCCGATCCCGACGTCGTGTTCAGCGGCCAGCGCGACCGTCTCGCGCATCACGTGCGGGTCGCCCGCGTGGTAGCCGCCCGCGATGTTCGCCGACGTGATGTACGGCATGACCTCCGCGTCGCGGCCCATCGTGTAGTTGCCGAAACTCTCACCCATGTCACAGTTGAGGTCGATTGCGACCATACGTCAGTCTCGGCGGAACTGCGTTTATATGTTGTGACGAGTACCGGGGCGACTCCCCACGTCGACTGCCCGGACAGGGCGGACGTTCATACGCTTGCGTTCCGAGGGCAGTGTATGGAGTTACTCCTGGACAGAGAGCGGTTCGTCGCCACCATGCAGGCCCAGGCCGAGATCGGGGCGACCGAGAACGGCGGGCTCCACCGACTCGCACTCTCAGACGCGGACAAGCGAGTACGAGACTGGTTCGCAGCGCAGCTGGACGCGGCCGGCCTCTCGACCCGAGTCGACGCGTTCGGCAACATGTTCGGTCGGCGCGAGGGCACACGCGATGTCGCCCCCGTCCTGGTCGGATCACACCTCGATTCCCAGCCGTACGGCGGCATCTACGACGGGGCGCTCGGCGTCGTCGCCGCGCTGGAACTCGTCCGCGAACTCGACGCGCGCGGGATCGGGACCGAGCGGCCCATCGAGATCGTCAACTGGACGAACGAGGAGGGGTCGCGGTTCCAGCCGACGCTCCAGGGCAGCGGCGTCTGGGCCGGCGTCCACGACATCGACGCGGAGTACGCTCGGACCGACGACGACGGCACCACCGTCGAGGACGAACTGGAACGCATCGGTTACAAAGGGTCGACGCCCGCGGAACCGGGCGAGGCGTACGACTCGTACCTCGAACTGCACGTCGAGCAGGGGCCGTCGCTGGAGGCGACCGGGGCCGACGTCGGCGTCGTCACCGGCATCGTCGGGCTCCGGTGGGGAGCGATTACGTTCCGCGGCGAGGCGAACCACTCGGGGGCGACGCCGATGCACCACCGCAAAGATGCGCTCGTCGCCGCGGCCGACGTGATCACACAGGTCCGGCGGCTCCCGAGCACGCTCGGCGAGCGCACCGTCGCGACGGTCGGCGCGCTGGACGTGAGTCCGAACTCGATCAACGTCGTCCCCGGCACAGCCACGTTCACGTACGGCGTTCGTGACCCCTCCGGGGACGTGCTCGACGACGCTGTCGACCGCATCCACGCGGCGACCGAGGCAGCCGCGACCCAGGAAGGCGTCGACTGGGAGATCGACGAGCGAGCGACCGCGACGCCGGTCTCTTTTCCGGATCGGTGCGTCGACAGCGTCGAACGAGCGGCCGCCGACCTCGGGTACGACGCCGTGCGCCTGCCCAGCGGCGGCGTCCACGACGCGACGAACGTGCACCGAGTCTGTGACGCGGGGATGGTGTTCGCCGTCAGCGAGGGCGGCAAGAGCCACTCCGAGGCAGAGTACACGAGCTGGGACGACTGTCATCGCGCCGCGAACACGCTCGCGACGGCCGCACTCGATCTCGCTGGCGTCGCCAGCGACTGACCGCTCAGGCCGACCAGTCCGGCTGGATTCGCTCGACGAACTGCCCGTGGCCAGGGTCGGCGACGATCTCGCCGTCGTCGGCGACGAGCGTCCCGCGGACGAACGTCTTCTCGACGCGACCGGTGACCTCGCGGCCCTCGAAGATCGAGAAGTCCGCCTTCGACTCGTTGTCGGCCGCGTCGATCGTGTACGACGCGTCCGGGTCGAAGACGACGACGTCCGCGTCCGTGCCGGGCGTCAACGTTCCCTTCTCCGGGAGGCCGAACGTCTGGGCCGGCGCAGTCGACACGAGTCTCACGAGCGTCGGATAGCCGAAGCCGCGCTGGGTGACCGCCTCGTCGTGGAACACGGGGAAGCCGGTCTGGAGCAGATTCGCTCCGAAGGGGCTGTCCCACCAGTCGTCGACCTGCTTGCTCGCTTCCGTGTACGCACAGTGATCGGTCGAGACCACGTCGAGCGAGCCCGCCTGCAGGTGTTCGAACATCGCCTCGACGTCGTCGGGAGTCCGCATCGGCGGGGCGAACAGCGGGAGCGTGCCCTGCTCCGCGTAGACGGACTCGTCGAGCGTCGTGAAGTGGACGCACGTCTCCGCACGGACCCGACTGCCGTCCTCGCGGGCCGCTTCGAGCACCTCGGCGGCTTTCCGGCAAGAGGTGTGGATGCCGTAGTACTTCGCGCCGGTTTCGAGCGCCATCCTGACGGCGTCGTCGGCCGCCATGGCCTCGGCGTAGTCGGGGCGGGACGCGGGATAGTGAACCGGATCGCCCTTCCCCTCGCGCTTGCACGCCTCGGTGAGCACGTCGCAGACCGACCCGTCTTCGGTGTGGAGGACGCCGACGCCGTCGAGGGCCGCCAGCCGTTCGAACACCCGGTGCATGAACCCGTTCGAGAGGCCGACGTCGTAGGCGGTGAACATCTTGATCGAGGGGACGCCGTTGGGCACGACCTCCGCGAGGTCTTCGAGGCCCTCGTCGGTCTCCTCGGTGACTGCGCCGTGGACGCCGAAGTCGACGAGCGAGTCCGCCCCGCGCTCGCGCACCGAGTCGATCGCCTCGGGCAGCGAGTAGCTCCCGTCGAACGCCTCGGTGGCCGGGTTCCAGCCCTGGAAGGCGAACCCGATGACCGTCGTCGTCCCGCCAAGCGCGGCGGCCTTCGAGGCGGTCTCGTAGCTGTCGATGGAAAAGGGGTCCGCGACGTGGACGTGCGGGTCGACGACGCCCGGCATGACGTACTTTCCCGTCGCGTCGACGACGTCGTCGGCGTCCGGCAACTGCTCGGCAGCACCGACGCCGACGATCGTTCCGTCGTCGATGGCGAGCGCGCCCTCGAACGTTCGGTCGGCGGTGACGAGTGTCCCCCCGGCGATAACTGTGTCTACTGACATACCGGTGTAGCTGTGCGCTGCGGTACTATCAGTGTTCGCGTGGGGGAGTCGGTCGACTGGTCAGTGCATCGCGTCCCCGCCGTCGGGGCTCAGCACCTGACCGGTGTAGTAGTCGCTCTCGTCGCTCGCGAGGAACACCGCCGTCGGGGCGACGTCGTCGACCCGTCCGAGTCGTCCCATCGGCAGTTCGGCTTCCTTCGCGGTCCGCCACTCCTCGGAGATGTCCGCGAGCAGGCTCGTCTCGATCGGCCCGGGCGCGATCGCGTTGACGTTCACGGTCGGTGAGACCTCGCGGGCGAGGGCGCGCGTCATCGCGATCACGCCGCCTTTCGCCGCCGAGTAGTGGACGAGTTCTTCGCCGCCCTTGAGGCCGAGCTGTGACGCGACGTTGATGATCTTGCCCGCGCCCTGGTCGAGCATGCCCGGGAGGGCGAACCGCGTGGTGAGAAACACGCCTCGCAGGTCGACGGCGATGGTTTCGTCCCACATCTCGACTGGCATCTCCGCGACGCGAGACTGCGTGAGGATGCCGGCGTTGTTGACGAGGACGTCGACCGCGCCGTAGTCGGCCTCGAACGTCTCGATCATCGCCTGTACCTCGGCGGCGTCGCTCACGTCCGCCTGGATGACGGCTGCCTCGCCGCCGTCGGCTTCGATCGCCTCGACAACCCCCCGGCCGTATGAGTCGTCCTCCTGCGGCGGGTGATTGACGACGACCGTCGCGCCCGCGGCGGCAAGTGCTTCGGCGATGCCGCGTCCGATGCCGCGACTCCCACCGGTAACCAGTGCTGCAGTTCCGTCTAGCCGTGCCATGTCGCGTACCGTCGGTCCCGACTTATTTATACTTCTCCCCGGGCTGACCTGTGTTCAGCCCGATTCTTTAATACGACTGCCTCGGTACGTCAGGCCATGGTCGATACTGTCCTAGTCGCAGTCGACGACGAACTGTCCCGGATGGAACCAGTTGCGACGACCGCAGCCGAGATCGCCGCCGGGTTGGACGCAGACGTGTGCCTCTTTCACGTCTTCGGCGAGGCCGAGTTCGAGACGTATCTCGAAGAGTTCGGCTACGAGGCGGCCGATCCTGTCGAGATCGCGCGGAAACACGCCGTCGTCCAGGACTGTGCAGCCATCTTCCAGGAGCACGACGTCGAGCCCGAGATCGAGGCGGCCATCGGCGATCCCTCGACCGAAATCACCGCCTACGTGACCGAGAGCGACGTCGACCACGTCTTCATGGGCGGTCACAGACGCTCGGCGGCGGGAAAGGCGCTCCTGGGAAGCGTCTCACAGAAAGTCCTGCGTCAGGTCGAGGTTCCGTGTACTATCTCGATGGAGTGATCTTGCCGCTGCTTCAATGTAATTTGGATTAATTGTGTCCAATACAATTATATTAGATGGTGCTGCATGTAGCTTCAATGGGTTCGACAGACGTCAGAGTTGATTCGCTCGACATTTCGTTTCGAAACGAGCGGGTTCTGCAGGGTATCGACTTAGAGATCGAAGACGGCGAGTTCTGTGTGATCGTCGGGCCGAGCGGCTGTGGCAAGAGCACGCTCCTGCAAACGATCGCCGGGTTGACGACGCCGGATCGGGGGCGCGTCTTGCTCCGCGGTGACGACGCTGGGGAGATGTCCGTCCAGGATCGCGATCTGGGCTACGTCTTTCAGGAGTTCGAGGACGCGCTCTTCCCACACATGTCCGTCGCGGAGAACATCGCCTTCGGCGTTCGCCAGCAGTCCGAGTCGGTCGACGAGGCGGCGCTCGACGAACGGATCGACGACCTGCTCGCGATGCTCGCCATCCCGGAGACGAGAGACGACCTGCCGTCCGCGTTGAGTGGCGGCCAGCAACAGCGCGTCGAACTCGCCCGGCAGCTGATCCGCGAGTGCGAGACGATGCTGCTCGACGACCCGCTGGCGGACCTCGACTACAAACTCCAGAAGCAGATGGAGTTGGAGATGCGCCAGATCCACGAGGACCTTGGCAGCACGTTCGTCTACGTCACCCACAATCAGGACCAGGCGCTCAAACTGGCCGACAAGCTCGTCGTCATGAACCAGGGGATGATCGAGCAGGTCGGCACCCCAGCGGCGGTGTACAGCGAGCCCAAGACGGCGTTCGTCGGCCAGTTCGTCGGCGACAGTAACCCGGCGCGAGCGACGGTCAGCGAAACCGACGGCGACAGCGCGACCGTCGACACCGCCTTCGGGACCGTCGCGGCGACCAACGTGAACCGCGCGAGCGCGGGTGCGGAGGGCATCCTGCTGATCCGACCCGAGACCGTCACGATCGGCGAGGCCGCCAGCGACGAGACGAACACGCTCGAAGCCTCGCCCGTCGGAAGCACGTACATGGGCGAACAGACCGAGATCGCCCTTTCCCTCGACGGCTACGATCGCGACTTCTACGTGATCCGCCCGGGGAACGTCCCCCTGGATCGCTACGGCGACACGATTCAGGTCGGGTGGAGTGACAGCGACGCGCAGTTCTTCGAGCGCATGAGCGTCACGCAGACGCTCACGATGGAGGACCTGCTCCGACAATGACCGAAACACGACAGCTGGACCCGGAGACGAGCGGCGAATCGATCCTCGAAATCACCGACCTCACGAAGGTGTACCCGGACGGCACCGTGGCCGTCGAAGAGGTCAGCTTCGACATCAAGCGCGGCGACTTCTGCGTCCTGATCGGCCCGAGCGGCTGCGGGAAGTCGACGACGCTCCACTCGATCGTCGGTCGCTTCCCGATCACCGAGGGGTCGATCCACCTCGACGGGGTCGACATCACCGACGCCCCGACCTACGAACGCGACATCGGACTCGTGTTCCAGGACTTCCAGTTGTTCCCGCACCTCTCGGTGCGAGAGAACATCGCCTACGGCCTCGATCGCCTCGACACGCCCGCGGCCGAACGGGACGAGCGCGTCAGCGAGATGCTGGACATCATGCGGCTCGCGGACCTCGGGGACCGATCGCCCGAAGAGCTCTCGGCCGGCCAGAAACAACGGGTCGCACTCGCGCGGAGCCTGGTCCTCGAGCCGAAGCTGCTCTTGCTGGACGAACCGCTCGGTGACATGGACTACAAGCTGCAAAAGCGCATGGAGCGCGAACTGCTGCGCATCCACCGCGACATCGATACGACGTTCGTCTACGTCACGCACGACCAGACCCAGGCGATGCGGCTGGGCGATCAGCTCATCGTGATGAACGACGGCAAGATCGAACACTCCGGGCCGACCGAAGAGGTGTACAACGAACCCGCGACGGCGTTCGTCTCCACGTTCGTCGGCGACTCGAACGTCTTCACCGGCGAACTCGTCGGGACGACCAACGGCGGCTTCGAGGCCGACATCGAAACGCCACTGGGGACGTTCGCGGCCAGCACCGACAACCTCGAATCCGATCCGGCGTCGCTCGTCGGCACGCAGATTCCCTTCTCCGTGCGCCCCCAGTACCTCGAACTCGGCGCCGGGGAGGAAAACGTCCTCACCTGCACCGTCGACGACGTCATCCACCAACCGGGGTCGGGGACGCTCGTGCTCCTCACCGCACAGGTCGACGGGGCCGACCCGATGGAACTGCAGCTGAAGAGTTCCGAGATCGTCGCCGTGGAGGACGACGAGATCGAGATCAGCTGGAGTCCGCAGCACGCGACGCTGCTGGAACGCACCAGCGTGCTCCCGGACATCGACCTGGCAAAAGACGTCCTCGGCGAATAGCGACTCAGCGGGCTGTCCAGCCACCGTCGACGGACAGCACGTGACCCGTCACGAAATCACTCTCCTCACTCGCGAGAAACAGGGCGGCGTCCGCGACGTCGTCGGGCTCACCGAAGCGTGGCCACGGCGTCGCGCCGTGCCAGTCGGCCAGTAGTTCGTCGTCGGTTTCGCGCCACTCGGCGTTCTGGGCGGTCTTGATGATGCCCGGCGCGAGCGCGTTGACGTTGATCTCGTCGGCCGCGTAGTCCAGGGCCATCTGACGCGTCAGGTTCGCGACGCCGCCCTTCGACGCGCAGTAGGCCGCACTGTTCTCGCCCCCGACGAGCCCGTAGATCGACGCGAGGTTGATGATTTTCCCGTTCTCGCTCTCCCGGAGTTGGGGGAGCGCCGCCCGACTCGTCAGGAAGGTCCCTTTCAGATTGACGTCGAGGATGTCGTCCCACACGTCCGTCGGCGTCTCGTGTGTCTGGAACTGGTGATAGATGCCGGCGTTGTTGACGAGAACGTCGAGCGAGTCGTACTCGTCGACGGCGCGATCGATGACAGCTTGCGTTGCCTCTTCGCTCGCGACATCGGTCTCCACGAACGTACTGTCGGCGTCCACGGCCGCGAGCTTCTCGAAGACTGACGTCTCGGCGTCGAGTTTCGGCTCCCGCCGGACGTCGGCGACGACGACGTTCGCGCCTTCGCGCCCGAACGTCGCCGCGATGGCGTTTCCGATTCCCGAACTCGCGCCCGTTACGACCGCTGTTCGACCGGCAAGTCGACTTGTCGACATACACTCCGTTACTCAGGTGGCTGGAGATTATAGTTATCGGCTGGGTCACCGGTGCAGGCGGTCGCGGGCTCTCCAGTGGCAGGTGACGGCTGGCGAATCAGAAAACAACCCGGAGACGATCAGTTCTTCGTCGCGCTGCGAATGACGATCCAGCCGGCGACGACGAGTAGCACGGTCGAGAAGATCGTCGTCACGCTCCCGAGGGCGAACAGGTCCGCCGTCGGCCGGTCGGCAGAGGCAACGGTGAACACCTGAATCGGCATCGTCGTCTCCTGCCCCACGAGCAGCAGGCCGCGTTCGGCCTCGTTGTACGAGAGGGTAAAGGCAAACACGGCCGCGCCGAGGACGGTCGGCAGGATCTGCGGCAGGACGATCTTCCGGAACGTCGTGAGCTTGTTGGCACCCATCACGTGGGCGGCGCGCTCGTTCTCCCGGAGGTTCGGCGGGAACCCCGCCAGCAGCACGATCACGGCGAACGGGAGCGTCCAGACGACGTGCACAGGCACTGCCAGCCACAGGCCGCGGCTGAACGACAGCACTTCGGTCAGCAGCAACAGCGCGCCGATCCCGTAGGTGATGCCCGGCGTGATGATACCGAGCGTGATGAGGTACAGCAGGCCGCGCTGTCCCCAGAAATCGTATCGGTACGCGAGCGCCGTAGCGGTCCCGAGCACCGTCGTAATGACGGTGACCACGAGCGCCAGTTGCAGCGACCGCACGATCGCATCGACCATCTTCTGGTTGGCGAACAGTTCGGTGTAGGCCTGCAGCGTGAACCCGTCGAACGGGGCGGTCACGCCGCCCGTGTTGAACGAAAACAGCATCACGGAGATGATCGGCGCGTACACGTACAACACTGCCAGGGCGAAGTAGGCGGTGAGTATCCGTTTCTTGTCGAAGCGGCCGAGGAACGAAGCGAGGACTGACCTGTCCCGCTGCGTCTGTCGAGTAGCCATCGTCCAATACAAGATTGACTGACTAATAAGTCCTTGGGAAGTACCGCCACGGTTGCCATTCCCTTCCGAAGGGTCGGGTCGGCGCTGGGGTCGAAAGGGGAGCGGCGCGAGCAACACCGTTTTACAATCCGGACGCCACTTGACGGTCATGTCGACCGATGGTAGTGACCTATCCTTCCCAGACGCGAACATCGTTGCAATCCGCGGTATCGCCGGGGCGTTGGCGACGACGCTCGGGCCGCTTTCGAACGACAAGTTCGTCGGAAACCAGGTCGCCGCACAGAACGACCCCGATCCGAAGCAGGTCGCACACAACGACTACGTCGTCACGAGCGACGGCGCGTCGATCCTGGAACGCTTGCCGCTCGAACACCCCATCGCCCCGATCGTGCGCCGGATCGCCGGGCCAGCGCACCCCGGAGAGACCAGCGTCGAGGGTGCCGTCGTCCCCGACGGCGTCACGTCGACGCTGATTCTGGCAGCGTCCCTGCTCGACGAAGCGGCGGCCCTGCTCGATCAGGGAGTCCACCCGACCGACGTCCAGCGAGGATACGTCCACGCCCTGTCGATCGCAGAACGGTCGCTGGACGACGCCCGTCGTCTCCCCGAGGCGTTTCCGGACCCGCACGCAGTCGCCAGAAGCGTGGCGACGACGGTGATGACCGGCAACGACGTGGGCGGGCGCAGAGACGAGTGGGCGAGCTACGCCGTCGACGCGGTCGACGTCGTCGGCTACCCGGACGAACACGGGCTCGCGGTGACGCAGGTCAAAGCCGGCTCGATCGCGGACTCGCGACTCGTCCGGGGCACCGTGCTCACGCGGAACGAGGTCGCACACGACGACATGCCGACCGAGATCGAGGACGCGACGGTGCTCGTCGTCGGCGGCTACAAGCGAAACGACGTGGGCGACGGTCGGTCCGGCGGCCTCATGGACCCCGACCTCCAGGCCGAGGCGACGATTCACCTCGACGGGTCGACCGACGTCCAGTCGTTCGAGGACGTCTACGCCGCGCGCCGGCACGAAATCGTCGACCGCCTGGTCGACCTCGGCGTGGACGTGGTCGTGACCCGCCTCGGCATCAGCAGCGAGTTCCTCGAACTGCTGGCGGCCAACGACGTCATGGGTATCCGCGGCGTCAACCGGGAGAACCTCACGCGGCTCGCCCGCGCGACCGGGGGGACTGTCGTGAAGGACCCGACGGACGTCGCGCCGGACGATCTCGGCCACGCCGGGACCGTCACCCAGCTCATGGTCGAGAGGCGCCGAAAACGACGGAAGCGACGGAAGATCGTCGTCGTCGACGACTGCGCGCAACCGCAGTCGGTCACGGCGCTCCTCTGTGGGAGCTGGGGCGACGTCGGCGAGGAAGCCACCCGAGAGTTCCGGAAAGCAGCGCGAGCGGTCGCCATGGCTCGCGGCGCGGGGCCCAGCCCTGGTGGCGTCGTTCCCGGTGGCGGGGCCATCGACGTCGGGATCGCCCGGGACGTTCGCACCGCGGCTCCGGCGACGGCGTCACGCGAACAGCTCGCGATGGCGGGGTTCGCGGACGCTGTGGAACGCATTCCGTTCGGGCTGGCGAAAAACAGCGGGATGGACCCGCTGTCGGTCGTCGCCGATCTCCGGGCCGGTGCCGACGCTGGCGGGTACGAGACGGGGCTCGTCCTCCCGGCGGGCCGGGTCGGTGACGTGACTGAGGCGGGGATACTCGATACGTACGCGACGACGCTGCAGGGCTACCGGACCGCCGTCGAACTCGCGGGGCTGGTGCTCAGGATCGACGACGCCTTCGACGCGGAGTTCACCAGAGAGCCGGCCGGCAAAGACGACGTCATCTTCGACGACCGCGGCGAGAAACACGAGGAGTACCTCGCCGAGACGGACGGCACGATCTGGGACTGAGAGAAAAAGCGAGTCTTTCGGTTAACTCTGGGCGATGTCGCTGATGTCCACGACGCGGAACAGGGCGAACACGAACGCGAAGATGACCACCAGCAGGGCGATCGAAATCGCACCGGCGTTCGGGTAGTTCAGCCCGCGGTTCACTTCGAGGTAGATCAGCGTTGTGATGGTGCTCTCACCGGAACTCAGGAACGAGGGGACGGTAAGGTTCCCGACGGCCAGCACGAACGTGAACATGCTGCCGATGGCCACGCCGGGGAGCGACAGCGGGAACGTGACGTTCCGGAAGGTGGCGATCGGGCCACCGCGGAGCGTCTCGGACGCGTCGAGCAGGTCCTCGTCGATCTGGGACAGCGAGATGTAGATCGGCGCCGCCATGAACACCAGGTAGTTCTGGAGGTAGCCGACGAGCTGCGAGAAGTTGCTGAACATGAGCCACCTGAGCGGTTCGCTCGTAACGCCCAGCGACAGCAGCACCCAGTTGACCATCCCGGACCGGCCCAGGATGGGGTACCAGCCGAGGACGCGGATGAGTTCGGACGTCCAGAACGGGATCACCATGAACAGCAGCAGGATGATCCCCATGAGTTCGCTCGTCTGAAATCGCAGGTAGTACGCGATCGGGTACGCGAACACCAGCGTCACCAGGGTCACGGCGACGCCGACGACGAGCGTCCGCACGAACGTGTCGACGACCGTGTCCGAGAACACCGTCTCTTGCCAGGAGTACAGCGTGAACTCCTGGACGACGGCAAACGTCGAGTACGTGAGGAAACTGTAGTAGACGATCACTGCGATCGGTAGCACCAGAAACACCACGAACCAGACGACGGTCGGCAAGGAGAGCGCGTACTCCTCGCTGAGACCGAGGACGCCGCCCTCGCCGCTGGGTCTACTCGGCGCCGGTCCATCGTCGACTGCCTCTTCCGTGCTCATTGGGGACTCCGTGAAGATGTCATTGAATACATGTGCGGTGACTCACCTGTCCTCAGGCGGCCTGGAAGTCACGCCAGCGCTCGAGCATGTGATCCGCGTTGTCGGGCCAGATCATGAAGAACCCGGAGTTGTCGAAGCGTTCTTCGATGGTGCCGCTGTCGCGGGTCGAACCCTCCGAGTTCGGACTGCCCTCCTCGTCGGACCAGTCGTACTGCTGTGGGTCGAACAGCGCCGGCTCGTCCACCGCGTCGTAGGTGGCCTTGCCCTCGTAGGCCCAGTCGTAGTACTCCGGCCCCATGCCGTCGCCGGAGTCGTCGGAGCCGTCGCGGACGAGTTCCTTGTTCTCGTAGTGGGGGACCGAGTAGCCCCAGCCCTGGATGAAGCCGGGGAACCACGCGCCGTAGTGGACGTCGTCGATGAGTCGCTGCACTTCCTCGACGTTCCCGCGATTTTTCGCGCCGGGGTTCGTGAGCCCGATCCCGCCGTACCAGTAGCGGTAGCCCTGGAGGCCGCTGCCGTCCATCGTCGCGTACGTACACGGCGTCCCCTGGCGACGGATGTCCATCGCTGCCGGCTGCCAGATGTCGCCGATAATGGCTTCTTCGCTGGCCATCTGGGTGACGGACGCGCCGTAGGCCGTCCAGGTCGCCCGGAACTGCCCGGCCTTTTTCTGCTCGATCAGGAAGTCGACCGCGGCGTCGAGCTGGTCCTTGTTCGGGTTGTTGAGGTCGCCCACGTCCCCGTCGATGATGTCGTTGTCGAGCATGTGCATGAGCGTCTCGGGGATGGTGATCGACGCGGTCTCACCGATCGAGGCTTTCCCCTTGTACTGCTCGTCGAACAGCGCGCTCCACAGCGAGACGTCGTCGACGAACTTCGGGTTGTAGCCGATCGCGTCGAAGTTGTACACGTGCGGGGGAAACAGGAGCTCCGTCTGCTCGTCGTCCGCCCAGAGGAGGTCGTTGATCGTCTCGGTCTGCTTGCCGAGGTGGCTCAGACGCTCGCCCGGCGCGGTGAACGCGTCACTGATCTGGTCTTCGTTCCAGTTGTCGAGGTCCGCCGTCGGGACCGGCAACGTCGCGTCGTTGGCCTGGGCCAGGGCCCCAGCACCTGACGACTCGACCGTGTAGGCGTCGACGCTCTCTCGCTCGCCGCCGAGGATTCGCTGCTGAATCGTCGGGATCGTCGCAGTGGTGGTATTGAGATCGATGTCGGTCATCTCCTCGAACTTCTCGACCTGCCCTTCGCGACCGCCCCATGCCGTGGACATCCACTCGACGGGCCGTTTGCCGTCGCCGTTGCCGCCACCGCCGCCCGAACAGCCCGCGAGCATTCCGGCTGCGCCAGCAGCGCCAGCGTACTTCATAAAGTTACGTCTGTTAACGCCTTCCATATTATACAATACCACACATACACCAATGTATTTAATACTTTTCGGTTGTGCGCCTATATCTTGGATTGTATACAATATATTGCACAGATATTCAGCCTTGTTTAGTTTCCAGTGCCAGGTCCCGTACGCACGACCTGGCCGACGGTGTCGCTCTCATTGGCCTTCGACGACTAGTCCAGACAACGTATTCACCCATGTTCCCAGGCTATATGCGTATTGCGCCGAATTCTGGTCGAGCCTTAGCGGCAAAATACACCCCCACATGAGTGTTTATTACATGACACTGCCCGAGTTCTCTCGTAGCTATGGGAGATATAGACGTAGCAATCGGCATTGACGTAGACTGTGTTGCCGGCTGGCTCGGCTCGTACGGTGGCGAAGACTCACCTGCAGACCTCTCACGCGGGCTCTCGGCCGGGAACGAAGGCATTCCGCGAATGTTGGAACTCCTCGAATCCGAGGCGATCAAGGGATCCTGGTACATCCCCGGCCACTCCATCGAGACGTTCCGTGACAACGTGCAGGAGGTCGCCGACGCGGGGCACGAAATCGGCGTCCACGGGTACTCACACGAGAACCCGACTGACCTCTCGCGCGAACAGGAAGACGAGATCATCGCGAAATCGATCGATCTCATCGAGGACGTCACCGGGTCGAAGCCGGTCGGACACCGGGCGAGCTGGTGGGAGTTCAGCGAAAACACGCCGGAACTCGTCGAAAAGTACGACTTCCTCTACGACAGCAGCCTGATGGAGCGGGAGTTCGAGCCCGGGTACATGCGGAAGGGCGACGACTGGGAGCCTATCCAGTACGACCAGGAACCCGAGACCTGGATGACCCCCTACGAGTACGGCGAGGAGACGGACGTCGTCGAGATTCCGATCAGCTGGTATCGCGACGACATTCCGCCGATGATGTTCATCAAGCAGCCGAACTACAACATGGGATACGCGAGCCCCAAGATGATCTACGAGGAACTGTACAAAGCGCAGTTCGACTTCCTCTACAACCGGCGCGGTGCTGGCGTGTACACCCTCACGATTCACCCCGACGTCCACGGGAAGCCCCACATGATTCCGCTCCTCGAGGACTTCATCCAGTACGTCAAAGAACACGAGAACGCACAGTTCTCGACGCTGGAGACGATCGCCAACAAGTTCGAGGACGACCCGTCGGTGTACGAGAGCGAAGGGAAATACGTCTAACTCGAAACCGGACGCACGGCCCGAGTACTCGCATGTCTACCTGGGTACTCCTGCATTTTTCGCGCGCCGTCCCGTTCTCACTGTGCCACTCGAGCCGTGAGCCTGTGCGGGCGACGTCTCGCCGAGCCGACCTGCGTAACTGGTCCAAGTCGCCGACTCAGCCCTCACGATCGTGAGCAACGGATCGAGGTGAGACCCCCGGCTGCTACAGTGCCACGTCCAGCAGCAGGCCAGTTATGACAGACCGTCGGCGGTCACTCGCCGTGAGTTGGAAACCAGTCGAGCGGGTTCTCGCTAGTCGACAGCGCCAGTGCGAGCTTGATCCGCGCTTGCTGGACGGAGAGATCGTCCGCGAACCCGGCCCCGTGTTGCCGCAGCGTTTCGCCGCCGCCGTCGCTCCCGTACACGGGGAGCGTCGCGCCGGCGTGACACCGCGTCCCGACGACGACCGCGACGTCGTTGTCGATCGCGTCGGCGATCGCGTCGCCGAGAGCGCTCGTCGTGTTCCCGATGCCAGTCCCTTCGATAACGAGGCCATCGACGCCGGCGTCGATCGCGTCGTCGATCGGATCGCGTGGCGTGCTGACGCCGCTCGGGATTATCCGAACCGACGCCGTCGGGACGATGGGGTCACACGTCGGTTCCGAGGCGAGTGGCTCGTGATGGAACCGAACGCGGGCGCGGTCGAATGACGCGACCGGCCCGGAATCGGGCGATTCGAACGCTTCGACCCGAGACGTATGGGCCTTCGTCACACGACAGGCCGCGTGGAGCTGGTCGTTGAAGGCGACGTACGATCCGCCCGCCGCCCGGAGACGGTCGTGTGCCGCGGCACGGACGGCGTTGATGAGGTTCGCAGGCCCGTCCGGACTCGGCTCGTCGGGTCGGCGCTGTGCTCCGGTGAACACGATCGGCACGTCGGCCGAAGACGTCAGCGCTGCATAGAATGCGGATTCCTCCATCGTGTCGGTGCCGTGTGTCACGACCACCCCGTCGACGCCGTCTGCAGCCGCCGCGTGCGCTCTGTCGACGATAGACGACATCGTCTCGAAGTCCATGTCGAAGCTCGGGATGCGAGCGACCTCCTCGACGGAGATCGACGCATACTCTCGCGCTTCGGCTGCGTCCCCGAGGATTTCCGTGCCATCGATCTTCGGCTGTGCACCCTCGTCACCGTCGGTACTTGCGATCGTCCCACCCGTACTGAGAACTCTAATCGTAGGCTTCACACTGCAGTACTGATACGTACATGTGGTGTTAGGTGTTTCGGAGGGGTCGCATGTGCTGACAGCTTCGCTCGCACCCGCGACGTGATTCACGTCACCAAGCGCGAACAAACACCTGACGTCGAGACTGACACGCCGCGGTCAGGCAGAAGCCGGCCGGGAGTGTAGGCGGGCCATGCACCTGGAGAGTCAACAGACCAACCGTTCGCACGTCGCAAACAGCAATCGGGGCGAGACGAAACCACCGCAGGCACGCACGCCGCGGAGATCACATGGTCACAGACACCGCTGGAGAACCCACACAGTGCAGACCGACGCATTTTCGATCCGATCCAGCGGACGCCGCGCGACAAGATTCATGCGGACTCGCACTGCCAGTCGTCGCCGCTGTGAAAGCGCAGAACCACGCACGGAGACCGCTTCTTTCACCACCACCTCCGCGGGATGGAACCCACCCGACGCCCGTTTGTCTCCGGCAAACGCCATCGCACAGCCGAGAGGCCGGATCGAGTGTGTGTTCATGAGTACCGTGGGAAAGGCCCCCAGTCTGTGCGTTGATTTTTCATAACTGGCCGTGTTCGGCAACCATCTGCCGGGTTTACGGAGGCAAGCCGACAGGTCGCGTTTGTCGTACGCAAACGATATATCAGCCCGGCTTGTAGACTACTCATGCCAACGGATCCAGTCGAGTCCGATTCGCCCAGGACCCTACAGACGTCCACGACGACGCTGGACGTAGTCAACGCGCTGAAAAATCTCAACGGTGCGACCGTCACCGAGATGGCCGACTACCTCGACCTCTCGAAAGGGGGCGCGTACAACCACCTCGCAACGCTCCGCGCGAACGATTTCGTCATCAAGCGCGGGGACGAGTACGATCTGAGCCCTCGTTTCATCCTCATCGGCGAACACGTTAGACAGGAAAGTCTGCTCTACCGATTCGGCAAGGAAGAACTCGACAAACTCGTCGCGGAAACCGGCGAATACGCACAACTGATCACAGAGCAACACGGGCTCGGCATCGTGGTCTACCTGAAACGCGGCGAAAACGCGATGGGGAACACCTACTCCGATCAGATGGAGCGACGATCCCTGAATCTCCACCACCTGGCGGCGGGCAAAGCGATCCTCGAACGGCTCCCCGACGAACGCGTCGAAGCGATCGTCGAGCAACACGGTCTCGACGCCCGGACGAGCAATACGATAACGGACCTGGACGGCCTGTTCGAGGAACTGGCAGCGGTCGAGGAGCGTGGGTTCGCATACAACATCGAGGAGGAGGTCGACGGCTTGCGGGCCGTCGGCGCCGCGATCGACGGCCCAGACGGCAACGTTCTCGGTGCGATCAGCCTGTCCGGCCCTCGCAGTCGAATGCAAGGTGACCGCCTCCGGGAGGAGCTTCCAGAGAAAGTGAAGAACACGGCCGACGTCATCGAGTTCAACATCAACATGGACACCCAGTCCCACCAGTTTTGAATCCGTCATCTCGGATCTGCCGTTACATCCATAGGATTGTAACACCACCGTCGCAGGAAGATCACCCCCGCGCGGACAGCACGGCGTCATCTGCTCTGTAACGCTGCTTCAGACTCTTGCCGAAGCAGCGGACTTCACTCGGCTGCTTCGTGACGGACCTGAGTGAGTCGCACCAGTCCGAGACGCTTCCTGCCAGCATCCGATTACAAAAGTAGTATCGTAATGGGTAGTGGCGACTCCAGTCCGATTCTCGTATCGCTGTTCCGCCCCTCGATCCACTTTCGAGTTTCTTGAAGACACGTTACCGGCACCACACAGCTATGGAGGCGACCAGAACCGGATTCCGGTGGCTATCGCCGCCAATACGTGTCTCCGAAATAGTCGGATCGACGATCGCTCGGTGTATTGGTTCGGCCGACCGATCGGACAGGTAATAATCTGCGGTCGGAGCCCATGTCGACGGATCGTGGGTCACCTGAAGATGTTTTGCGACACCACTGAGTAGCTTTCCTCACAGTCATCGGAAGATCGGCCGGTACTTTGTTTCGACAATTTCGAAAGGCTTTCCAGCTTTGAGGGACGTGTCTTCGGTATCATGGCCAGCGGCTCACGACAGACGGTCGATCGGGCGTTCGAGATCATCGACGTGTTGGCTGAGGAAGGCGGCCTTCGGGGATCCGCGGTCGCCGACGAACTCGACATGCCCGTGAGCACCGCGCACGATTATCTTCAGGCGCTGACGGCGACGGGATACGTGACGAAAACCGACAACATCTATCGAACCTCGACGCGCTTCCTGGAGGTCGGCCAACGGCAGCGCCATCGACTCGACGTGTTCACCGCCGCAGCGGAGGAACTCGAGACGGTCGCCGAAGAGACCAGAGAGCACGTCACGCTGATGATCGAAGAGAACGGACAGGGCGTGCTCATCGCCATCCAGGAAGGCGCCGACGCGGTGAGCCTCTTCGCGTATCCCGGCGCCCGGATGCCCCTCCACGCGACGGCGCCGGGCAAAGCGATTCTCGCGTACCTGCCGCCCGAGCGCGTCGAGGAAATCCTGGACGACCACGGACTCGTCGCGGTCACGAACCGGACGATCACCGATCGGGAGGTCCTTTTCGACCAACTCGGAAGCATCCGAGAACAGGGGTACGCGGTCGACGACGGTGAGCGCATCGCGGGCATGGTGTGTATCGCCGCGCCGGTGCTCGACAAAGCCGACGACGTCCAGGCGTCGGTCTGCGTGTGCGGCCCGCGGAGTCGGATCGACGAACAGCGGCAGGAACAGATCGCCGAGGTCGTTCGGCGGTCGGCGAACGTGATCCAGGTGAATCTGGATTACGCGTAGTTAGTTGACGTACTCGCTCAGGTCCATCGGTTCCTCGCGGAACAGCGCCGGATTCATCTCCGCGAGGTCGTCGGCGACGACGGGATCGAACGCCATGTTGTCGACGACGTCAGTCTCCGCGTCGACGCCCGGAGCGACCTCGGTCAACACCAGTCCGTCGCTGGAGAGCTCGAAGACGGCGCGCTCGGTGACGTAGACGATGGGCTGGTCCGTCTCGACGGCGTAGTCGCCGCTGAAGGTGATCTGCTCGACCTCGTCGACGAACTTCGTGCCCTCACCCTCGGACACGATTTCGAGCGTCCCGTCGCCGACGTCGACCTCCAGGCCGCCCGTGGTGAGCGTCCCACAGAAGACGACTTTCTCGGCGTTCTGCGTGATGTTGATGAAGCCGCCACAGCCGGGGAGTTGGGAGCCGAACCGGCTGACGTTGATGTTGCCGTCGGCGTCGATCTGGGCCATGCCGAGGTAGCCGATGTCGAGGCCGCCCCCGTCGTAGAAGTCGAACTGCTCGGGCGAGGTCACGAGCGCCTCGTGGTTGACGGCCGTCCCGAAGCTGATGCCGCCCGAGGGCGAGCCACCGATGGGACCGGCCTCGACGGTCTGGGTGATCTCGTCGCTGATGTTCCCCTCGCTCGCGACGACGGGAATCGTCTCGGGCACGCCGACGCCGAGGTTTACGACCGCGTCGGGGACCAGTTCCATCGCGGCCCGGCGGGCGATGACTGTCCGCTCGGTGAGCGGCGCCTGCTCGGCGTCGTCGTCCTGGGGGACTCTGACCTCGCCGCTGAACGCGCCGCTGTAGTCCTCGCCGTAGGTCTGCTTGTGCTCGGACGGCGGTGCCTCGACCACTGTGTCGACGACGACGCCGGGCACGTCGATGTCGCGGGCGCTCAGCGACCCGGCTTCCGTGACGCGCTCGACCTGCGCGATGACCGTCCCGCCGGAGTTGTGCGCGGCCTGGGCGGTCGCCAGCATGTTCGCGGTGAGCGCTTCGCGCTCCATCGTGAGGTTGCCGTTCTCGTCGGCGGTCGTCCCGCGGATGATGGCGACGTCTATGGGCTGTGCGTGGTAGAACAGGTACTCCTCGCCGTCGAGGGTGACGACCTCGACGATGTCCTCGGTCGTCTCGTCGTTGGCTTTGGCCCCGTCCTGACGCGGGTCGACGAAGGTCCGCAGACCGACGTTGGTGATCGTCCCCGGTTTGCCCGCGGCCGTGTCACGGAGCAGGTGATCCATCGCGCCGAACGGGAGGTTGTACGCTTCGACCTCGCCCGCGACGACCTTCTCCATCAGGTCCGGAACGAACCCCCAGTGGCTACCGATGACGCGCTCCAGCATGCCGTCCTGGACGAGGTGGGAGATGCCGTTCCCCTGCCGGTCGCCCTCGGCCGCCGGGTGATAGAGCGTGAGATCGCCCGGCGCGCCCGACGCTTCGTACCGGTCGCCCAACGCGTTCAGTACGTACTCCGGGATGCCGACGGCGACGAAGCCACCGATGCCGACGGTGTCTCCGTCTTCGATGCACGCGACTGCCTCTTCGACGGGTTCTACGAGTGCCATGTCGTTCGGAGTACGGGAGGCCCGGAACAAACCTTTTGCTACTTTTAGTGAGTGTCCTGATCAAGGCCGTCAAATATATTTCGGCCCCTGTACGAGCCCAACTCGCCCGACGGTCGTATCGTATTCTTTAGGACCCCATGGTTCGTAGCCCGTGCCGATGGAACTCACCAGCGAGCAGCGGATGATTCAGGAGACAGTCCGGGAGTTCGTCGAGAACGAAGTCAGCGAGAACGTCGCCGAGGCCGACGAGAGCCAGGAGTTCCCCGAAGACATCTGGGACGGCCTGGCCGACCTCGACCTGACGGGCCTGACGGTGCCCGAGAAGTACGGCGGCTTCGACGCCGACGAGGTCACCTACAGCATCGTCAACGAGGAACTGGCCCGTGGCCACCTGGCCGTCGCGACGGCACTGTCGGTCCACGGACTGGCGACGTCGTGTATCCGGCAGTTCGGCACGGACGACCAACAGGACGAGTGGCTCTCGGAGATGGTCGACGGGCGGCCCGTCGGGGCGTTCGCACTCTCCGAGCCGCACGCCGGATCGAACCCCGCCGAGATGACCACCGAAGCCCGCAAAGAGGGCGACGAGTACGTCATCAACGGCACGAAACAGTGGATCACCAACGGGAAACGCTCCGGCGTCGTCATCCTCTTCGCCAAGACCGACAAGGACGACCCCAACACGGTCACACAGTTCCTCGTGCCCAAGGACATCGACGGGCTCGAAGTCGGCAAGAAAGAGGACAAGCTCGGGCTGCGCGCCAGCGACACGACGACGCTCGTCTTCGACGACGCGCGCATCCCCGCCGAGAACCGCCTGACCGAGGTCGGTGCCGGTCTCAAGGCCGCGTTCTCCATCCTGACCGGCGGCCGCATCGCCATCGCCAGTCAGGCCGTCGGCGTGGCACAGGCCGCGCTGGACGACGCCGTCGCGTACGCCAACGAACGCGAGCAGTTCGGCGAGCCGATCATCGAGAAGCAGGCCATCGCCCACAAACTCGCCGACATGCAGACGGACGTGCAGGCCGCGCGCCTGCTCACGCGCGACGCCGCGCGCAAAAACGAGGGCGACGTTCACCCAAAGTCCGCGAGCATGGCCAAGTACTTCGCCAGCGAGACCGCCGTCGACGTGGCCAACGAGGCCGTCCAGGTCCACGGCGGCTACGGCTACACCAAGGACTTCGACGTCGAGCGCTACTACCGCGACGCCAAGATCACCACGATCTACGAGGGCACCTCAGAGATTCAGAAAAAAGTCATCGCGCGCCACCTGAAGGACTGAGCTACTCGTACTCGTAGAAGCCGTTCCCCGTCTTCTTCCCGAGGTCGCCGGCCTCGACTTTTCGCTTGAGCAGGTACGCGGGCTTGTATCGGTCGCCCAGTTCCTCGTGGAGGGTCTCCGTCGCGTGGAGACAGACGTCCAGTCCGATGTGGTCGGCGAGCGTCAGCGGCCCCATCGGGACGTTCGTCCCGAGCGTCATGCCCTTGTCGAGGTCTTCCTTGGAGGCGACGCCCTCGTCGAACGCGCGGATGCCCTCGTTGATCCAGGGCATCAGCACGCGGTTGGTGACGAACCCGGGCTTGTCGTCGGACTCCCAGGTCTCCTTGCCGAGGTCCTCGGAGAAGTCGTGTGCCAGTGCGACCACGTCGGCGTCGGTCTTCTCGCCGACGACGATCTCGACGCCCTTCATGACCGGGACCGGGTTCATGAAGTGGATGCCGACGACCTGTTCGGGGCGCTCGGTCGCGCTGGCGATGGTCGTGATCGAGAGCGTGCTGGTGTTGGTCGCGAGCACGGCCTCGTCGCCGGTGACCTCGTCCAGGTCAGCGAAAATGTCCTGTTTGACGTCGACGTCCTCGACGGCGGCCTCGACGACGAGGTCACAATCCGCCAGGTCCTCGAGGTCGGTCGTGCCCGTAATGCGCTCTCGGGTCGCCGTCGCTTCCTCGTCGGTCAGTTTGTCGCTGTCGAGGAGGCTGTCGAGGCTGTCGCTGATGGTCTCGAACCCGCTCTCGACGAACGACTGTTCGATGTCGCGCATCACGACATCGTAGCCCGCCATGGCGGTGACCTGTGCGATTCCACTACCCATCGTGCCCGCGCCGACGACCCCGACGCGGTCGATCGACTCTAGCTGAAAGGTCATCACAGGAATCTCTTGCCACGTGCAACCTAAGTGTGCCGAAACGGCCCGGGGATCGATAGAACAAAGGTCGTGAACGAGTGACCTGTACCCATGCGGAAACTTGTCAATCTCCTCGTCCGACAGGACGGGCTGAGCCACGAGGAGTTCGTGGACTACTGGCTGACCGAACACGCGCCGCTGGCGGAAGCCCTCCCCGGCGTCAGGAAGTACGCGACGTCGATCCCCGCCGACCCGGACAAGGCCGCCTACGACGGGATCGCGGAGCTGTACCTCGACGCGGACGCGAGCGTCGGCGACGTGTTCGCGAGCGAGGCCGGCCAACGGGTCCAGGCGGACACGAAAAACTTCCTCGACGACGACGCTGGTGAGGTCCTGGTCGTCGACGAGACGGTACAGTTCGGCGACGACTGAACGCGACAAGAGGAAGACACGAGAGCACACATGTCACGAGCACGCATTGCTGGCACAGGGATGACGCCGTTCGGTGAACACCCCGATCGGCCGGGCCGGGACCTCTTCGGGGAGGCCGGGCTCGCAGCACTCGACGACGCGGGGCTTTCGCCGGACGACGTCGACGAGGTCTTCTACGGCAACTTCGTCGGGACGCTGTCCGAAAACCAGGGCCACCAGGGGCCCCTGATGAGCGAGGCCTTCGGCACGACGGCGCCCGCCAGGCGGATCGAAGGCGCGTGCGCGTCGAGCGGTCTTGCGATCCGCGACGCGGTCCGCGTCGTCAGGAACGGCGAGGCCGACGTGGTCCTCGCCGGCGGCATGGAACGCATGACGAACATGGGAACCGCCGGTGCGACCGCGGGGCTGGCCGTCGCGGCCGACGACCTCTACGAAGTCCGCCCTGGGGTGACTTTCCCGGCGGCGTACGCGCTTATGGCGCGCGCCTACTTCGAGCGGTACGGGGGCGACGAGACCGATCTCGCCCACGTCGCCGTCAAGAACCACGAGAACGCGCTGGCCAACGATCACGCCCACCTGCAGACCGAGATCACCGTCGACGACGTCGCCGAAGCGCCGGCCGTCGCCGACCCGCTCGGCCTCTACGACGCCTGCCCGATCAGCGACGGCGCGAGCGCGGTGGTGGTGACGACTGACACCTACGCCGAGGACCACGGCCTCGACGCCCCGGTCGCGATCACCGGCAGCGGCCAGGGCAGCGACCGCATGGCGCTCCAGGACCGCGAATCCTACGCGAAGACGCCCGCGACCCGCGCCGCGGCACAGGAAGCGTACGCCGATGCCGACGTGGTACCCGACGACGTCGACGTCGCCGAGGTCCACGACTGCTTCACGATCGCGGAAGTGCTCGCCCTGGAAGCGCTCGACCTTTACGAGGAGGGCGAGGCGATCGGCGCGGCCCGTCGCGGCGAGACGACGCGGGACGGGCGACTGCCGGTCAACCTCTCGGGCGGCCTGAAGGCCAAAGGGCATCCGGTCGGCGCGACGGGCACGGCACAGGTCGCCGCCGTCGCGACGCTGCTTTCGGGCAGCCATCCCCGAGCGGACGCGCTCGATTCGCCGACCGTCGGGGTCGCCCAGAACGCAGGCGGCACCGTCGCCAGTGCCACCGTGCACGTCCTCGAGGTGGTTCAATGACGACGTATCACCGCCGGTTCGGAGTCAGCCAACTCGCCACTGCGGAGGTGGTGGCATGACTGACGCCAGCGACGGCGCGTTCTCGGCGTTCCTCGACGCGATCGAGGCCGGCGACCCGTACTACCTCGTCTGTCCGGAGAGCCACGGGTCGATCCCGCCACAACAGCTCTGTCCGGAGTGTCACAGTCGTGACCTCTCGAAAACGCCGCTCTCAGAGAGTGGCGAAATCGAAACGTACACCGTGGTCTCCGTCCCCGCGCCACGGTTCAGCGACGACAGTCCGTACGTCACCGCCATCGCGGACTTCGGACCCGTCACCCTCACAGGCCACCTCCGCGGCGTCGATCCCGACGCCGTCGAAATCGGACAGACGGTGCGACTCGCCGTCGGATCAGCCGACGGTGAGCGATTCGTCGCCTTCGAGCAACCGGAATAGTACGCGACCGCTCCGGGAATCACGTCGCACCTGCAGTGTCTCGTTCTCGCTTGGCTGCCGTCATCTCGACCGGAGTCACTGTCAACAGTCCGTCGATCGAGCCGTTCGTTGACCCCTCGGATAGCCACGTCGAGTCTGTCGATGAGGTGAGTCTCGAAGAACCCCGTCAGATCGACAGGTACTCACCCAACTGCCGCAACCTTATCGTGATGTTTCCAGGATATATTTCCAATACCCGCACCACAATAGTATTTCTTCCCTATCATTTTTTGCTGTTATAGCTACAAATTTGATAGGTAGTGTTATAGATAGACGAACCTTGATTCGACAGTACATCAATTCTATAATAACAAGGGATATAATCGGTATTGAGTGCGCTGTATTCCACTTATCACGATTATTTCCAGATATTTAAATCGTATTATATCAGCGGAGAATAATCCTCGTCGAGAGGGGTATAAATAAATAAGTTCATATCAAGTACTATTTGTTTGAACCATAATTTTACTTATAATTCAGAGTACGTCACTTCACTTGGAATAGGGCGCCTGTCGTCGTTCGCGTTGGTCGGTAAGCGATTGGATACGAAGCGCCATCGACGGACCGGCACCTCACCGTTCATATTCGGTAAGAACGCAGCACTGCGAACGCTCCGTGCTCCCCGCATTCCCGTTACAGCAATAGGCGTGTAATGGAATTCGGTCGCCGCTCAGACCCACGCCGATGTTGTTCTCCCGTGGGTGTCGACCATCGCTATTACAGCCATAGGATTGTAATGCCAGAGGCAGAGACGCGTCGAGGTACATTTTAGTGTCCCCTCAGCGAACGGATGCGCTAATGACTGATTCATCGGAGGAACGCGACGCGCCGAGGTACAAGGTCGGGAAAGTCATCGAGCGCTATTCACTCGACGGCATGGGGAGTGAGTTGGAGGCACGTTGGCTCGGCGACGGCAGAGACTCACACAGCTTACGCGAGCTCGCGACGTATTTCAACGAGGAGGTAGTGCGCTCGGCGATCGCCGACACGGATCGACGGGAGGTGAGTGGCGACGTCGAAAACCTGTACCAGGTCCTCACTGATGACGACGTGAGTCGGGCAGAGCAGACACGGGTCCGGAAGGAGTTGGAACGCGACGGCATCGACGTCGAGCAGCTCGAACAGGACTTCGTCACCCACCAGGCGGTCCACACGTACCTCACGAAAGGGCGAGAGGTAGCAAAGGAGACCGAACCCGAAGATCGTCTCGACAACGCTCGCCAGACGATCAACCGACTCCGGAGCCGACTGATCGCCGTGTCGGAAACCACGCTCGATAGCCTCCGGCAGGCAGGTGCGATCACCCTGGGCTCGTACGATATCTTCGTCGAGATCAGCGTCCACTGCACGGACTGCGGGACGCACAAGAACTTTTTCGAGGTTCTCACCGATCGGGGCTGTGAGTGTTCGGATCAGGAGTGACCGCGACCCCAGATCTAAGATTGCTATCTTAGACGTTCGTCTTTGCTCAGAAGTCTGTAGGGAGTCACCACACGACCCGGGCGGCGAGGCCACCACCTGATGTAAAATTTTATCACTGAAAGAATCGATAGTGGACCTATGTCACAACATCAAACTAGTTCTTCGAAGGCCAGAATACAGGCGGAGAACATCGGCGGGATACAGGACACGTCCGTCGAGTTTTCGCCGGGCACCACGATCCTCGTCGGGCGGAACGCAACCAATCGAACGTCCTTCCTCCAGGCGATTATGGCGGCGCTCGGCAGCGAAAACGTCGCGATGAAAGGCGATGCCGACGAAGCGTCCGTCGAACTCACCCTCGGCGACGAGACGTATACGCGGCAGTTGAGTCGCCGTGCGGGTGGCGTCGTCACCGATGGAGACCCCTACCTCGACGATCCGACGCTCGCCGATCTGTTCGCCTTTTTACTGGAGTCCAACGAAGCCCGACGAGCGGTCGCTGCCAGCGACGACCTGCACGAACTCATCATGCGCCCGGTCGACACCGCGGCGATCCAGACTGAGATCGACCGACTCGTGGAGGAGCGAGAATCGCTCAAACGCGAACTCGAGGAGATCGACGAAGTCAAAGGGCAACTGCCGGGGCTGGAAGAAAAGCGGACGCAGTTGGAAACCGAAATCGAGGAGAAGCGAGCGGAGCTCGAAGCGAAGGAAGCGGAACTCGAGGACGCAGACGCCGACGTCGAAGAGACTCGCGAAGAAAAGGCCGAACTCGAAGACAAACTCGACGAACTCCGCTCGAAGCGATCCTCGCTGGACGACGTGCGGTACGACCTCGATACCGAGCGCGAAAGTCTCGAGGCCGTCAAAGGGGAACGACGCGAACTGGCGGACGAACTCGACGAGTTACCCGAGGCACCAGTCGGTGAGATAAACGAAATCGAGTCTGAAATCAGCCGGCTTCGCGAACGCAAACAGGCGCTCGAATCGGAGGTGAACCAACTCCAGAGCGTCATCGGCTTCAACGAGGACATGCTGGACGACGCGGACTCGACCGCGTTCCAGGGCCTGCTCGAAGACTCCTCGGGTGACCTCACGGACCAGTTACTCCCCGACGACGAGGTGACGTGCTGGACGTGTGGGAGTGAGGTCAAAAACGAGCAGATCGAAGCCACCCTCGATCAGTTACGGCAGGTGAGCCAAACGAAGATCAGCGACGTGGGCGACCTCGACACCCAGATTTCGGAGTTGAACGACCGAAAGCGCGAGTTGAAACAGTCCCAGCGCGAACGCGAACGCGTCGAACGACGCCTGACCGAGATCGAGACCGAGATCGAACGTGGAGAGGAAACCATCGAGCGCCTCAAGACACAGCGTGAGGAGTTGACCGAGGAAATCGAAACCGTCGAAGCGGAGGTCGACGAACTCGAGAACGAGGATTACAGTGCGGTTCTGGACCTCCACAAGGAGGCGAACCAGCTCGAATACGAACTCGGCAAGCTCGAGAACGACCTCGAACGCGTCGAGGGCGACATCGCGGACATCGAAGACCGGATCGCCGAACAGAGCGAGCTCGAGGCCGAACTCGACGACGTCAAAGCCGAGATCGAGGATCTCCGGACGAAGATCGAGCGAATCGAAGCCAACGCCGTCGAGGAGTTCAACGAGCACATGGACACCGTCCTCGAGATGCTCGACTACGCGAACCTCGACCGCATCTGGATCGAACGCGTCGAACGCGAGGTGCGCGAGGGACGCCGCAAAGTGACGAAGACCGTCTTCGAACTGCACGTCATTCGGACGTCCGAATCGGGGGCCGCGTACGAGGACACGGTCGACCACCTCTCGGAGAGCGAACGCGAGGTGACGGGACTCGTCTTCGCACTCGCAGGCTACCTCGCCCACGAAGTGTACGACGACGTTCCGTTCATCCTCCTGGACTCCCTGGAGGCCATCGACTCCGCCCGGATCGCGACGCTCGTCGAGTACCTCGCCGACTACACCGGCTACCTCCTCGTTGCGCTGCTCCCCGAAGACGCTGCCGCGCTGTCCAGCGATTACGAGCGCATCACTGAAATCTGAGACGGCGCTCGCTTTCTCACAGCGGCTTACGCACAGCACCGAGGGCTGATCCGACGACTCACACCTGCAATGGAACGCGAGAGGCTGACAGTGCTACGTCACGAAGGTGCCAGCCCGGCCGTTCGGTATTAGCGAACAGCAGAACAGTCGCATATTATACCCACACGGCCACTAATTTCCGAGTATGACTAACGTTCCACACACTATCTCGAGTAGTATTTTATGTTTATTTATTAAATACGATTAGACGTGGAGAATTATAATTCGGCATCAGTGCAAGCGAGAATCGGGCTGGACGAACGGGTGAAAGCTGGCTCCAGTAGTACGACCGGGAGAATCGAGGCGTGGGGATCAGGAGTGAGCGAGATTGAGTTCCAGTTCGTTCACGCTCCGATGAATGAGGTCTGGAATCTCGTTTGTCAGGCGGTCGTCTTTGAGTCGATGGGCAGGGCCGGCGACGGCAAACGCGCCGAGAACGTCGTCGTTCGGGTCCATGATCGGCACGGCCACTGCACGAAGGCCTTTCGTGCTTTCACTCTCGTTGACTGCGAATCCTTGCTCACGGATGGCTTCGAGTTCGGCAAAGAGTTCTGCTTCGCTGGTGATCGTGTTCTCGGTCGCGGCTGTGAGACCGTCGGTTTCGACGAGGCGCCGGACCTGGTCTTCCGGCATCTGGGCCAGCATTGCTTTGCCAGCCGCTGTGAGGTGCATGTCGAACCGCTTTCCGACGCGGCCCTTCGAGAAGACGCCGTGGCTGCCGGTTTCGCGATACAGCACGACGGCCTGGCCGTGCTCCGTGACGGTGAACTGTGCCGTCTCGCCGGACTCCTCGGCGAGGTCCCGGAGCTTTTCCCGGATGAGCGTGTTGCCCTCGATCTGGTTGCGCACGTGGCCACCGATGTCCAGAAATCGGAGTCCGAGACGGTAGACGTCACCGTCTTTCCTGACGAAGTCGCCGGCGCGAAGCGTCGCCAGGTGTTTGTGGACGGAACTCTTCGAGAGGCCCGTCACGTTCGCCAGTTCCGTGACGCCCGCGCCGTCGCGCGATTTCAGTTCAGCGATGATAGCGAACGATCGCTCCAGGCTCTTCAGCGTCCGTCCATCGACGTTCGCGCCGTCGTCGCCAGTGGATGGGTTGCTCATTGCGTGACAGTGACTTCCCCACCCTAAAAAGATTCACTAATGCGAAACGGTCGTGCGTGAACCGTGGCCCGAACCCAGACGGTAGCCGCGGTATCGCGCCTGCCCACTCGGCGCGCCATGTCGCGAAAATACACGCTCGATGGAAAGAAGACCGGTTCTGTCCCACGAGAGAGTTTACCATAGTCAACGCGTGTCGTGGCAACCGTTACCTGATGGCGCGTACAACCGACCTAGATGTTTACTAATGCGAAACGGACTTGTTGCAGCAGGGGTCACTCCCTGCCGGACGACGATGGTTCGGGCAGCGGGCTATCGCTCCGTGATCGTGGCCATCTCTCGTTCGATCCGGTCGACGTCGTCGAGGATGGCTTCGATCTTCTGGCTCTGTTCGTGGTTGGCGGTCGTGACGTCCTCGATGGCCGTCGCTACCGCCGCCGCACTGTCGGCGATGGCGTCGATCATGCTGGCGATCTCCTCAGCGCTCGCAGCCTGATTGTCCGTCGCATTGGCGATCTCCGTGAGGCCGCGGTCGGTTTCGGTCACCGACGCGAGAATCGACTGTTGGTTCTCGACGACGCGTTCGAGATCCTCGGCCGTTCGCTGGATCGTCTCGTGGGTTTCGTCGACGTTCTCAGTAGTGTTGACGGCCATCTCGCGAACCTCGTCGACGATCCGCTCGATTTCTTTCGCGCGAGTTTGGGATTCGTCGGCGAGGTCTTTGATCTCGTTTGCGACCACGGCGAACCCGTCGCTGTCGCCGTCTGCCCTGGCCGCCTCGATGTTGGCGTTGAGCGCGAGGATGTTGGTCTGTTCGGCGATGTCGTCGATCACGTCCACGATCCCGTCGATCTCGTCGATGCGTTCGCGGAGGTGCTGGGCGTCCTCGGCTAACGCCTCCGAGCCGTCGGCCAGTTCGTCGACGCGGTCGATCGTCTCCTCCGCAGTCTCGACGGACTCGGTGGCGAGGTCTTTGGTCTCCTCGCTCTGACTGCTCACCTCCTCGGCGCTGGAGGCGATCTCTTCGACGGTCGCGCTGAAATCCGACACCTCGTGTTGGACCTCCGAGAGGTCGGCCGCCTGGTCCTGGGTGAGGTCGCTGATGTGTCGCGATTCGTCCGAAATCTCCTCGGCAGCCCCGCGGAGATCGTCCATTGCCCCTCGGACGCTCTCTGACAGCTCCGTTTGGAGAGACTGCAGCGATTCCTGTTGCTCGATGATCTCGGTCACGTCCGTGAGAACCTCCAGTGCGCCGACGGTCTCGCCGTCCGCGTTCGTAATCGGGACGGCGAGAGCCCGCGCGTGAGAGGATTTGCCGTCGCTCTTGTCGGACGAACGGATCTTGCTCTCGCGGACGGCCTCGCCGGTCCTGGCGACGCGTTCGGCCAGGGTCTCCGACTCGCCCTTCGTCTCGAAGACGTCGTACGCTTTCGTGCCGACGGCTTCCTCAGCGCGCATGCCGTGGAGTCGCGACACCGCGTCGTTCCACTGGGTGACGACGCCGTCCGTGTCGACGACGAACGCTGCTTCCGGAAACGCTTCGACGAGCGACTCGAACGCGGTCCGCCAGAACGCCGCCGCCCGGCTCTCGTCTGCTGGCGCTAGCCGGTCGGCATCGGTCTGTAGTGCCATGCTGTCCCTATCGTGCCCACCAGTAATCATAAAATTTCTCAAATTATCGCTGAACAGGCCAGTTCGTCCGAGGAGACCCAGCGGGGCACCGACGCTACGGAAAGGGAACGGCAGGTCCGTCGACGCTCACTCGCCCGAAAACTCGGGGTCGCGCCCGTCGAGGAAGGCCTCGATGCCTTCGTCCTTGTCGTCTGTGGCGAACAACTGCACGAACAGTTCGGACTCGTACTCGAGACCGGCGTCCAGGCCCATGCGCGAACTCTCGCGGACGGCGGATTTGGCCAGTTCGAGCGCGACGGGGCTCTTCTCGGCCATCGCCCCCGCCAGGTCGTAGACGCGCTCGTCGATGGCGTCTGCCTCGCAGACCTCGTCGACGAGTCCGATCTCGGCCGCTTCGGTGGCGTCGACGAGTTCGCCGGAGAGGATGAGGCGCATCGCCTGCCCCTCGCCGACGAGGCGGGGCAGCCGCTGTGTCCCGCCGCCACCGGGGATCAATCCGAGGTTGATCTCCGGCTGGCCGAGTTTGGCGCCTTCCTGTGCGATGCGAACGTCACAGGCCTGTGCGAGTTCGCACCCGCCACCCAGCGCGTGGCCGTTGATGCGAGCGATGACGGGGATCGACAGCTCGTCGGCGGTCTCGTAGATGCGCGGCATCTCGCTCGCCTCCCGCTGCTCGACGAGGTCGCGCTCGCGGAACTCCGTCACGTCCGCGCCGGCGACGAACGCGCCGGAGCCGTCGCCGCCCGTGAGGACGAGCACGCGAACGGCGTCGTCGGCCGCTGCCGTCGCGAAGGCGTCTTTCAGTTCCGTCCGGACCTGCTCGTTCAGTGCGTTCCGAGCGTCCGGGCGTTCGATGGCGATCGTGGCCACGCGGTCGGCGTGATCACCGACGGTCACGGAGAGCAGATCGTAGGACTGCGCGGCGAGCGACTCACTCATCGTCGGCCCCCCACTCGCCGCTCATGCCGACTTTCTCGCCGTCCTCCCAGACGTAGAACCCCTCGCCGGACTTCTTGCCGAGGTTGCCCGCGCGGACCTTCCGGCGGAGCGCCTGTGGCGGTTTGAACCGCTCGCCGAGTTCCTCGCGCAGGTGCTCGGCGATGTGGAGGCGGACGTCGAGCCCGACGTGATCGCCGAGTTCGATGGGGCCCATCGGGTAGCCGTACCCCTTCCGCATGGCCGCGTCGATGTCCGCCGGACTGGCGACGCCCTGTTCGACCATGCGAATCGCCTCCAGACCGAGGGCGAGCCCCAGCCGCGAGGTCGCGAAGCCGGCGCTGTCTCGGACGACCACGTCCTCCTTGTCGATTCCCCGGACGTACTCGATCGCCCGCGTCTCCGTCTCGTCGCTGGTCTGCTCGGCGACGACGATCTCGACTAAGTCCATGATGTGGGGCGGATTGAAGAAATGCAAGCCGACGGCGCGCTCCGGACGCTCCAGCGCGGACGCCATCTCGGTCACGGAGAGCGAGGAGGTGTTCGAGGCGACGATGGTGTCGTCGGGCGCCGCGGCCTCGACGTCCGCGAAGACCTCCTGTTTGAGGTCCATGTCCTCCGGGACGGCCTCGACGACGAGGTCGGCGTCCGCGACGGCCTCGGCGAGTTCGGTGGTCCCGGAGATGCGGTCGAGCGTCGCGTCCATCTCGGACTCGGTCACCTTGTCCCGTTCGACGCCCTCGGCGAGGTTCTCCTCGATCCCGGCGATCCCGTCGGCGACGAAGTCGGCCTCGACGTCGCGGAGGACGACGTCGTGTCCGGCCATCGCCGACACCTGTGCGATTCCGTGGCCCATACTACCGGCTCCGAGTACTGCGACCTGCATACTGGCACACTCAGAGAGTGCGGGCAAAAGCGTTTCTCACTGCAGTGTGTGACGGTGGGGCAAAGAGAAAACGGTAAACCGTCCGTTCCGCAATACGTCCGTATGCGAGACGCGTATCTCGTGGGCGCGGCCCAGACGGACTACGGGGCGTTCCCGCACGAATCGTATCGATCGCTGTTCGCGACGGCGTTCGAGGACGCCGTCGCCTCCGTCGACGGGGAGTTCGACAGGGCTGCCGTCGACGAGGCGTACGTCGGAACGCTCGGCGTGGGCGGGCGCCAGCTCGGCCTGAGCGGCCCGGCCGTCACCGAATACGTCGGCCTCGACGGGGCGTCGTGCACCCGCGTCGAGAATGCCTGCGCGGCGAGCGGGACGGCGCTTCGCCAGGCCACGCTCGCCATCCGGGCCGGCGCAGCAGACGTCGCCATCGCCGGCGGATTCGAGGTGATGACTGACATGAGCGGCGATCAGACGCGCTACTGGCTCGGCGTCAGCGGCGAGACCGAGTGGGAGCGGATGGCCGGGACCACCTTCGCCGGCGTCTACGCGCAGATGGCCGACGCCCACATGGCCGACCACGGGACGACCCGCGAACACCTCTCGCGGGTCGCGGCGAAGAATCACGCCAACGGTGCGAACAACCCCCACGCACACCTCGGGTTCGAGTGCTCGCTCGACGACGCGATGAACGCGCCGAGCGTCGCCGAGCCGCTCAACCTCTACGACTGCTGTCCGACCTCCGACGGCGCGAGCGTCGCCATCCTCGCCAGTCGAGAGGCGGCCGAGGAACTGACCGACACGCCCATCCGCGTCGCCGGCGCCGGCCAGGCCAGTTCACGGGTCGGCCTGTTCCAGCGGCCCACCCTGACCGGGATTCCCGCGACCACGGACGCCGCCGAGCAGGCCTACGACGAGGCGGGGATCGACCCCGCCGACGTCGACTTCGCGGAGGTCCACGACTGCTTCTCGATCGCGGAGCTGATGGCCTACGAGGACCTGGGCTTCTGCGAGAAGGGCGAAGCCGGTCCGTTCATCGAAAGCGGGGCGACGGAACCGGACGGCGACATTCCGGTGAACCTCTCTGGCGGGCTGAAATCGAAAGGGCACCCCATCGGCGCGACCGGCGGCGGGCAGGCCGTCGAGGTGTTCAAGCAACTCCGCGGTGAAGCGGGCGACCGCCAGGTCGCTGGCCTGGGTCGCGGCCTCGCACACAACGTGGGTGGCTCGGGCGGTGCAGTCACCGTCCACGTCTTCGAGGAGGGATGGGCGTGACCGACGCCATCGAGAGCGCGGGCGCGTACACGCCGCGGTTCCGCATCGACGCCGACGCGTTCGTCGAGGCCTGGGACTCGTTCGACGCGCCCGGCGTCGAGCGAAAGGCCGTCCCTGCGGCCGACGAGGACGCCGTGACGATGGCCGTCGAAGCAGCGACGGACGCGCTGGCCGGATCGGATCACGACCGTGACGAGGTCATCGGGCTCGCGTTCGCGTCGACTACGCCGCCCGTCGACGAGGGCGACGTGGCGGCGACCGTCGCGGAGATACTGGGGCTCGATCACGGCGTCGAGACGGCCGCGTTCACGCAATCGACCGGTGCCGGCGGCAGGGCGCTTCGCTGGGGCACGTCCGTGCCGGCGGGGCCGACGCTCGTGGTCGCCGCAGACGCACCGCGCGGGGAACCGGACGACGCCGTCGACCACGCGGCCGGTGCAGGCGCCGTCGCCTTCCTCCTGGCCGAGGACGGCCCCGTCGAGATCGTGGAGACGGCGACCTACACCGAGGAGTTCCCCGGGACGCGCTTCCGCGAGCGAGGAGAGGCGGCCGTGAACACGTACGACGCGACCGCGTACGAGCGCGAGGCGTACGGGACCGTCGTCGCCGGCGCGGTCGAAGCGCTGGACGAGGCGCCGACCGCGGTCGCGCCGACGGCCCCCGACGGCAAGCGACCCTACCGCATCGCTCGTCGGCTCGACGGTGACGTCGACGTCTACCAGACCGCGAGCGACCTCGGTGATACCGGTGCAGCCAGCCCGTTCTTCGGACTCCTGGCCGCGTGGGCCGACGACAGAGACGAGGTCACGCTCGTCGCGTACGGCGACGGCGCCAGCGCGGTGGCCGGCCGCGTGACCGGCACGCTCGACGCGACCTGGGACCGCGAGACAGCCGACGTCTCTTACGCCGAGTACGCGCGCAAGCGTGGCCACGTCGTCGCCACGGGAGGTGACGACTGATGGGGGCGTACCTCAGCGTGCCGTCGTGGTGGCGCAATCTCGACGGGCGCTACCGCCTCGTCCTCGGGCGGTGTCCGGACTGTGGCGCACACACCTTCCCCGCGGAAGGCGCCTGTCCGGCGTGCAACTCCACGGCCGACTTCGAGACCGTCGAGCCCGAGGGAACGGGCACGGTCGTCGCCCGAACGGTCCTCCAGGGCGGCATGCCGCCCGAGTTCGCCGACTACAGCACCCAGGAAGGAGACGTCGCCGTCGCCGTCGTCGAACTGGACGAGGGCGCACGCGTCCCGGGGATGCTGACCGACTGTGAGCCGTCGTCGGTCGAACGCGGGACGCGCGTCGAAGCCGTCGTTCGCCGCATCTACGAACAGGAAGGCATCGTCCGCTACGGTGCCAAGTTCAGGCCCCTCGACTGAAGGCGAGTGCCCGGCGGGGCTCCCGTTCGACGCCGGACCGAACTATTAATGTCATCGCCTCCGACCTGGACGATATGCTCGACTACGTCGACCTGGAGAGTGAACTGACTGAAGAAGAGCGCATGGTGCGTGACACCGCCCGCGAGTTCGTCGAAGAACAGGTCAAGCCGGACGTCGGCCAGCACTGGATCGACGGCACGTTCCCGAAAGACCTCATCCCGGAGATGGGCGAGCTGGGCTTTTACGCGCCCAACCTGGAGGGGTACGGCCTGCCGAACCTGAGCGAGACGGCCTACGGCCTCCTGATGCAGGAACTGGAAGCCGGCGACTCGGGACTGCGCTCGATGGCCTCCGTCCAGGGCGCGCTCGTGATGTACCCGATCCACGCCTTCGGGTCGGACGCGCAGAAAGACGAGTGGCTCCCGAAACTCGGCGCCGGCGAGGCCGTCGGCTGTTTCGGGCTGACCGAACCGGAACACGGCTCGAACCCCTCCGCGATGGAGACCCACGCCGAACGCGACGGTGACGGCTACGTCCTGAACGGCGCGAAGACCTGGATCACGAACTCCCCCATCAGCGACGTGGCAGTCGTCTGGGCCAAAGACCGGTCGAGCGACGGGACTCCGGTGCGCGGGTTCCTCGTCGAGACGGATCGGGACGGCGTCACCACGAACAAGATCGACGAGAAGCTCTCGCTGCGGGCGTCGATCACCGGCGAGATCGGGCTCAACGACGTCCACGTCCCCGAAGACAACGTCCTCCCGGACGTGGAGGGCATGAAAGGCCCGCTGTCCTGTCTCACGCAGGCGCGCTACGGCATCGCCTGGGGCGCCGTCGGCGCCGCGATGGACTGTTTCGAGACGGCCCGCGACTACGCGACCGATCGCGAGCAGTTCGGCAAGCCCATCGGCGGCTTCCAGCTCCAGCAGGAGAAGCTCGCGGAGATGGCCACCCAGATCACGAACGCCCAGTTGCTCGCCCACCGGCTGGCCACGCTCAAAGAGCGCGGTGACCTCCGCCCCGAGCAGGTGTCGATGGCCAAGCGCAACAACGTCCGGATGGCTCGCGAGCAGTCCCGCGTCGCCCGCGAGATGCTCGGCGGCAACGGCATCACGGCCGACTACTCGCCGATGCGTCACGTGACGAACCTCGAAACCGTCTACACCTACGAGGGGACCCACGACATCCACTCGCTCATCATCGGCCACGACCTCACCGGCATCCCCGCATTCGAATAAATGACCGCAGACACTGATCCAGTCGTCGTCGCTGCCCGTCGGACCCCACAGGGCAAGCAAGGCGGCGTCTACGCGGACGTGCGGAGCGAAGACCTCTCGGTTCCCCTCGTGAACGAACTGCTCGCCGAGACCGGCCTGACGGGCGCGGACGTCGACGACCTGCAGTGGGGCTGTGCGAAGCAGGTCAAAGAGCAGGGGAACAACCTGGCGCGGGTCATCGCGCTCCTCTCGGACCTCGGAGAGAGCGTGCCCGCGACCACCATCGACCGGCTCTGTGGCTCGTCGGCACAGGCCATCGCCGCCGCCTCGGACGCCATCCGGGCGGGCCAGCGCGAGTGCATCGTCGCCGGCGGCGTCGAGAACATGTCGCGCGTCCAGCGCGAGAAGGGCATCGACTCCTACCCCGGCATCCGCGAGCAGTACGACACCGACGCGCTCCAGATGGGCATGACCGCCGAGGCCGTCGCCGAGCGATTCGACGTGAGCCGCGAGGCACAGGACGAGTACGGCGCTCGCTCCCAGCAGCGCGCCGTCGCGGCCACGGAAGCGGGGCGCTTCGGCGAGGAGATCCTCCCCATCGACACCGGCGAGGAAGTGGTCACCGAAGACGAGGGCCTGCGCCCGGACACCACGACAGAGAAATTAGCCGAGTTGCCCACGGTGTTCAAAGACGACGGCACGGTCACTCCGGGCAACGCCTCGCAGATCTCCGACGGCGCGGCCGCCGTGATGCTCACGTCTCGGCGGTTCGCCGACGAGCACGATCTGGAGATCATGGCCGAAGTCGGCGCTCACGACGTCGCCGGCGTCGACCCCGAGATCATGGGTATCGGCCCGGTGCCGGCGGTCCGCGGCCTCATGGACCGCACCGGCACGACCATCGACGACTACGATCTGGTCGAGTTGAACGAGGCCTTCGCTAGCCAGACGCTGTACTGCCAGCGCGAACTCGGCATCGACGACGACGTGTTCAACGTCAACGGCGGTGCCATCGCCATCGGCCATCCGCTCGGGGCTTCGGGCGCCCGCCTGCCCGTGACGCTCATCCACGAACTGCACCGCCGCGACGCGGACCGCGGACTCTCGACGATGTGTATCGGCTACGGGCAGGGCATCGCCATCGAGTTCCGGATTCCCTGAGCCGGCGGCTCGCTGGGTTTCGGCGCGCGAAAAGCGGGACGGACACGACTTGTCCTACGAGAAGTGACGTCCCGTCGTCGTTACAGGAGGCGGTCGGCGATAATATTCTTCTGAATCTCGCTGGTGCCCTCGTAGATCTTCGTGATGCGAGCGTCCCGGTAGTAGCGCTCGACGGGGTGGTCGGAGACGTAGCCGGCGCCGCCGTGCACCTGGATGGCCTCGTCGGCCACGTCGACGGCGTGCTCGCCGGCGAATAGCTTCGCCATGCTGGCGAACTTGGCCGCGAGGTCGTCGTCACCGTTCTCGACCTGGGAGGCAGCGCGATAGGTCAGCGAGCGAGCGGCCTCGACGTTCGTGGCCATCTCGGCGAGTTTGTGTTCGATCGCCTGGAGCTCGCCGATCTTCTGGCCGAACTGCTCGCGCTCGCCGGCGTAGTCGAGCGCGGCGTCGAGCGCCGCCTGGGCGGCCCCGACGGCCTGGGACGCGACGCGAGTGCGACCGGAGGCGAAGAAGTCCATCAGCTGGTAGAACCCCTCGTCGACCTCGCCGATGACGTTCTCCGCGGGGACGCGGACGTCGTCGACGATGACTTCCGCGAGGTCGGAGGCGCGAATGCCGAGTTTGTTGTCGATCTTCTCGGTTTTGAAGCCGTCCAGATCGGTCGGCACCAGGAACGCGGTGATGCCGCGGTGGCCCTCGTCGGGCGAGGTTTTGGCCATCATGACGCCCACGTCGGCGACCGTGCCGTTCGTGATCCACATCTTGTTGCCGTTGAGGACGTAGCCGTCGCCGTCCTTCTCCGCGCGGGTCTCGATGCCGGCCACGTTCGACCCGTGGGCCGGTTCCGAGATGGCGGAGTAGGAGGCGGCCTCCCCGTTGGCGATCTTGGGGAGCCACTCCTCTTTCATCCACTCGTCGCCGTACTTGATGATCATGTTCGTCCCGAAGCCGGCCGAGCCGACGGCGCTCCCGATGCCGGGGTCGGCGCGCCAGAGTTCCTCCGTGACGAGGACCGCCTCGAGCAGGTTCATGCCCGCGCCGTCGTATTCGAGCGGAATGTGCGGGGCGACGAAGTCGAACTCCGCGGCCTTCTTGCGGAGCTCGATCGGGTAGGATCCCTCCTGGTCGTGTTCCTTCGCGACTGGTTTGATCTCGTTCTCGCCGAACTCACGGACGGCCTGCCGGATTGCGCGGTGCTCGTCCGATAGCTGGAACGCCATGTGGGGAAGTTACGCGTGGCATGTAAAATATATTCTGATATTCTGAACTGCCGTTAGATTATGTCCCCAACCAGTAACAAGATGGAAACCCCAGGCCGCGCCGTTAGCCGTCCTTCCGCAGTTCGTACTTCTGGACTTTGCCGGTGGTAGTGCGCGGCAGTTCGTCGCGGAACTCGACGATCCGCGGGTGTTTGTACTCCGCGAGGTTGTCGAGCGCGTACTGTTTGATCTCGTCTGCGGTCACGTCGTCCCCAGGTTCGTACCCAGGTGCGGGGACGATAAGGGCCTTGACCGTCTCGCCGCGACGGTCGTCGTCGATGCCGACGACGGCCGCGTCGGCGACCGCGTCGTGTTCGTAGAGGAGTTCCTCGACTTCCCGCGGGTAAACGTTGTAGCCGCCCGTGACGATCATGTGTTTCTCACGGTCGACGACGTAGACGAAGTCCTCCTCGTCCCAGTAGCCCAGATCTTCCGTGTGGAACCAGCGTTTACCCTCGGCCTCGGTGAAAGCGGACTCGTTGGCCGCCGGGAGTCCGTAGTAGCCCTGCATCACGTTCGGACCGGCCACCACGAGTTCGCCGACGATTTCGTCGAGGTCGACGTCCGACTCGTCGACGGGGCCTTCCTCGACTCTGGGCATCTCCTCGAAGTCCTGATCGACGATCTTGGCGTCGACGTTCTCGACCGGCTGGCCGATGCTCCCCTTGCGACGTGCACCGGGCCGGTTCGCGTGCGTGACCGGACTCGTCTCGGTCAGCCCGTACCCCTCGAACAACTGCGTCTCGAACAGGTCCTCGAACCGCTCGAGGACCTCCATCGGGAGGCTGGAGCCGCCGGAGTTGACGAACCGGAGCGACGAGAGGTCGCGCGCGTCCGCGTCGGGCTGGTTGATCATGTCGTTGAACATGGCCGGGACGCCGTACATCACGGTGATCGCCTCGGTCTCGATGAGGTCGAACACTGTCTGCGGGTCCCACTCGGCCACGGGGTAGTAAGTCGCGCCCGTGAACACGGCGGCGTTCATCACGGCCGACATCCCGTAGATGTGGAACAGCGGCAGCGTCCCGACGAGGTCGTCGTCGGGGCCGATCGACGGTTCGGGCAGCGTCATGTTCGCTCGGGTGTTCGACGCGAGGTTGTGATGCGACAGGAGGACGCCCTTCGGCTTGCCGGTCGTCCCGGAGGTGTAGGGCTGGACGGCCACGTCGTCGTCGGCGCGGTCGACGACGGGGACCGTCTCGTCGGCGAGGAACGCCTCGAAGTCGGTCGCGCTCTCGACCGGTTCGCCGACGCTGACGACGGTCTCGACGTCGGTCTCCGGCTTGACCTCGGCGACCGCCTCGGCGTTCGCAGAGAGGGTGACGACGGCTTTCGCGCCGCTGTCGGCGAGGAGGTGGCTGATCTCGCGGGCCTTGTACTGCGGGTTCATCGGAACGACGATGCTCCCCGTCCGGAGCGCCCCGTAGAACGCGGTCACGAACTGCGGCAGGTTCGGGAGGTAGATGGCGATGCGATCGTCTTCACCGATTCCCTGCTCGTTGAGCGCGGCCGCGAACTGTCCGGTGCGCTCCCAGAACGTCTCGTAGGTCTGCTCGTTTCCGTCGAAGGAAATCGCCACGGAGTCGGGCGTCGACGATACCGTATCCGCCACTTCCGCAACCAGATTCGTCATGACAGTGTGCTAGCCTTGCCACCTCGATACAAAAGCCTTCTCGATTGTGAGCCTTCCCCGTGGCGTCAGCAGAACGCGGGCGGTTCAGTCAGCGAAGGAGAGCGATCAGAAACGCGGTCCCGAAGGAGGTGGGGGTTACCGGTTACGCAGTTCTGTCGCAGGCGTGACTGCGCTGGGGAGCCGGTCGAGCTGGGCGAGCGCCAGGCCGACGAGAGCGATCGTCGCGGTCGCGACCTGAAGCATCGTTGCGGTGCTCGGTCCGACGTAGCCTGACAGTGCCGGACCGTACAGCGCCCCGAGCGCGAGAACGAGGTAGACGACGCGGTGGGGAATCCCGAGGACGTGTCGGCCGTCGAAGCCGATGGTGACGGCGGTCAGCGCGATGACGCCGACGAACACGCAGAACGCGGCCACGGGCGTTCCGGTCACGGTCCACGTGACGAGGCTGTCGTTCACGACGAGCGAGAACGGGATGAGAAAGCCCGCGATCCCGATGCGGAGCGCCTGTTTCGCCGAGGTGAGGAAGCCGCTGTCCGCGATGCGCGAGGCGACGGCGACCCCGACGGCGACCGGTGGCGTGATCGCCGAGAGCATCGCGAAGTAGAACACGAACAGGTGGGCCGTGATCTCTGCGACGCCGAGTTCCTGCAGCGGCGCCGTCAGCAGCGCCGCCACAAGTACGTAGGCGGCCGGCGTCGGCATCCCGAGGCCGAACAGGATGCTGGTCAGCATCGCCAGGATCAGCGCGATCAGCAGGACGCCGCCCGCCAGCGCGACCATCCGGAGACTGATTTTCCCGGACAGCCCGGTCTGGGTGAGCATCTTGATGATGACGCCCATCGCGGCCAGCACGCCGACCAGCGGCGCCATGTCGAGGGCGCCCTTCATGAACCCGCGCAGGGTCTTCACCGTCGTCGCGAACAGCTGGTTCACGACCGCACTGACGGTCGAGTTCGTCGGGGCTCCGTCGTCGGCCCCCGTGACCCAGTCGTCGGCCGGTTCGTCACCGATGACCAGCAGCGTCACGTCGCGAACGTACATCACGGCGATCAGCGTCAGGACAGTGTACAGCCCGGTCGCCAGCGCTGACAGCTGCATCACCGCCAGCGCGTAGACCAGCACTGCCATCGGGACGAGGAAGTATCGGGCCTGGAAGAACCCCTCGACGGCGTCGACGAGCTCCGTCAGCCCACCGCTCATTGAGGTGGCAATCGCGCCGTGAACGTACCGCCCGGCAAGGAGCGCGCCGAGCGTCGCGACGCCCGACAGCGCGAGCGGCAGGTCTGCGACCCGGCGACTCGCGTAGAACGCCCCCACGGCGAGGGCGAAGTACGAGACGATCACGAGCGCGTGCTTGCTGAACAGGACTTCGAGGATGCCGCCGGTGTCCTCGCCCTCGTCGCTGGTCCAGCCGTACCGAAGCACGGCGAACTGGACGGCGACGCCGACGCTGAAGTAAAACAGGAGCGCGGGGATGAGGCCGGCCTGGATGATGCGGACGTACGGCGCGCCGATGAAGTCCGCCATCAGGAACGCGGCGACGCCCATGACGGGCGGCATGATCTGACCGCCGCTGGAGGCGACGGCTTCGATGGCAGCCGTGAAGTCCTCGCGGACGCCCTGGCGCTGCATCATCGGGATGGTGAAACTCCCGGTCGTCGCGGCGTTGGCCGCGGCGCTCCCGGTGATCGATCCCATTGCCATCGAGGAGATGACGGCCACGTGGACGATCCCGCTGCGGAGGCGCTTGCCGAGGCGTTGGCTCAGATCGAGGATGACGTCCAGGATGCCGTACGCTCTGGCCAGGCCGGCGAACATGATGAAGATAGCCACGTACTTCGCCCCGGCCTGGGTGATGAACCCGTAGACGCCGGAGCGTTCGAGCTGGGCCGCACCGTAGAGCGTCACGTCTCGCAGGCTCAGGCCAGTGTGCTGGAGGAAGCCGGGGAACGCCGAGCCGAACAGCGCGTAGAGGACCGACCCGACGCCGACCAGCGCGATGGACCAGCCGTAGGCTCGTCGCGTCGCGTCGATCGCCAGCACGACGACGACGAGCCCCAGCGTGAGGTCCGTGTTCGAATAACCCATCAGGATGGCGTTCCCGGTCAGCCGGTCGTACCCGGTCACGAAGTAGTACCCAGCGCCGGCCGACACGAGCGTCGCCGCGAGACACACCACTGCGTCGAGTCGCACGTAGAGGCGCTGGACGGAGTCGCCGAATCTGCTGACGAGCGGGCCGTCAACCACCGACGTCCCCTTCGCGACGTGTTCGTACGCGAGATAGAGGTAGTACAGTGAGAGGCCGAAATGGAAGAACACCATTCCGTGGATGATCTGTGTGAACGGTCGGGCCCAGGCGTAGTAGACGGTGTATCCGGTGAGCGCGACCGCGAAGAGCGACACGAAGGGTAACAGCAACATCTCCGGGACGGAGCGCTCGAAAAAGGCAGTACGCAGCCCACGTGGTGACGTTGCTGAATCGTCGGGTGTTTCGGTCATGACTGAATTGTGAGGGAAGCCGCTCTACTGTGCTGTTCCGCGCTCGAACTCGTCGGACCAGAGGCCCTTCTCCTCGTAGAAGTCAGCCGCAGCGGGGTGGAACGGAATCCCAGTGTAGGCGTGTTTCACCCACGAGTCGCCGTTCGCCATCGGTGCGAGGAGTCCGGTCTGCTCTTGGAGGCCCTTGCGCTGTTCCCACAGCGTCTCGAGGAACGACTTCAGCGTGTCGTAGTCGTGATCTTCGCGAACGATGAAGTTGTACGCCAGCGTCGGGGTGCTCAGCGTCTCCGGCGTGTACCCGTAATCGTCGAACTGACTCATGTCGATGTCCGAGACGACGATCGCCGGATCGTCTTCGAGCTCCGAGACGATCTCCTCGGGCCAGTTAAGCACCCGGAGATCGACGGTGCTTTTCATTTGTTGGAGCCATCCCGGCTCGATGGAGAGGTTGACGTACGTCGCGGCCCCGACGTCCAGCCGACCCTCGCTCATCGCGCCGGCCTGGTCGCCGTAACTGACGCTCGTTCGGTTGTAGTCGTCGACCGCGAAATCGAGCGCGTATTCGAGCATCTCCGCCGTCCCCGCACCTCTTGGGGTCGGCGAGACGTTCGAGTCCGCCGTGATGTCGGTCACGCTCGTCCAGCCGTCGTTCGCGGTCGCCAGGAACCACGCCAGATCGTACAGGTGGAACACCTGGTTCGGCTGGTACGCGAGATCGCCGAACGGTTTCTCGCCCTGACGGATCTTGTTCGCGGTCCAGTTCTGGACGTAGGCGATCTCCGTCTTGCCCTGCACGACCTCGGACACGTTGCGGTTCGTTCCCTGACTCGGTCGCGCGTCGACTTTCACGTCCGAGTTCTGGCTGACGGCCGAGGAGATGACCTGGCTCATCGAGTAGGCCGCCGTCGTCTCCGACGCCGTCTTCATGATCATCTCGCCGTCAGAGCCAGGCGCCGTCTCGCTCGCGCCACCCGAGTCACCGAAACAGCCCGCGAGGGCGCCCGTTCCGACCATTCCAGCCGTCCCGACCGATCGCTTGAGGAATGACCGTCTGGCTATACCCGTTGTTTTGCGATTACCACGCATAGAAACGGCATTAACATTCATGTCCTAAATGACTTTCTATGCGAAATGTGTTGTGAACTCACTGCGTAGAGCTAACAACCAATGTCGTCGGAGCTGCCGATCCCTGTGCCGTGTGCCAATATTTGCACGTTTCACGGTGGAATTTACCACTCGTTGACGACTGGCGACGGGCCGCCTGGATGGGTTAGAATATATTAATTTCCACTGATATTTAAGGAACGCTAACGGGTGGCCATTCGGAAACGTTTAACCGGGATCAATCGAGAGTCTCAGGTGAGTATGAAGATTCTTGTCACGGTAAAGGAGGTGGCGGAAGTCGAAGACGAGTTCGAGATTTCGGGCGACGACATCGCCGAGCAGTATCTCGAATACGACCTCAACGAGTGGGACGACTACGCCGTCGAGGAAGCCGTCCAGATCAGCGAGGAAAACGACGACGTGGAAGTCGTCACCGCCACGATCGGCCCGGAACGGTCCGAGGAGACCATCCGGATGGCCCTCGCGAAGGGCGCCGACCGTGCCGTGCGCGTCTGGGACGACTCCATCGAGAGCGCCGAGTACCTCGACACCGACTCCAAAGCCGACCTGCTGGCTGC